>JANXNM010000704.1 GCA_025354065.1 Synechococcales cyanobacterium 340R_concoct_173_sub
GCCACACTCGCGGCACTTAAAGTTCTGCTTGCCATTATGGATTTTGCCATTTTTGACGATATGAATTGAGTTGCAAGCAGGGCAGGGCAGTTGAGGAATCAACATCTTTCAATTAGGGTAACTTCATCTTTCCTATCCTTATATCTTTAGGACTACCACACTAATTACCACGCAGCAATCGATCATATTCCGTATGAGTTCCAATCCAGAACCATGCAATATCATCACTATCTTCAAGCGCTAAAGCTCGATAATGAATGCCAATTCGTACAGACCAAAACGAACTCACTTTTTTGAAGTGTAATGATGGATGTCGAGAATCCTGCTTGAGGAATCCATAGCATCGATCGGCTAGTTCTTGCACCTCGATCGGCAACTGTCGATAGTGATACCAAAAATCTGGCGTTGCTTGATGCTTCATAGATCAGTACAACGTTTTTCTTTTAAATGTTGCCGCGCTCGCTCAGCCAGATTATTCAGTCGTCCCTCTGCTACATCCTCTTCAAACTGGCGATCCCACATCGTTGCATCAAATTCTGCGAACCAAGCACGGAAACTAGCCAACGCCTCTGGAGACAATCGACTAACTGCGCCTTCAATCTCTTGTAAATTACTCATAAACTCTCCAAATGATCGCTTCTCTACTGAATTATAAGTCAGACATACTATCATCCACGACTACTCCCCAATATCACATCCACCATCACTCGTGTCATTGCAAGAATCTCCAAGATCTCCGTAGCCCCACCCTGATTCAGAATTATATGAATCGTAGAACGTTTCATTCGATGGTGAAGAATTTAGAAACCATAGAGTTGGAGGAAGCGGTCGAGCTTTGAGAAAGACCATGAATTGTAAGGCGGCCTTAAGAAACCCTGTTACTGCTAAAAAACAAAAAATGACCAATAAAATATCTTCAAACGATATGTAACTTTCAGAAATACTAATGTAGACACCTGTCAAGGTCAAAGCGATTAAAGTGACCACTGAAGTTGGGGTTATCCATTTTTTGGAGTTCATTATTCTTGCAATTTTGAATAAACTTTTCCCGATCGTAACATTCCCATTCTCGATCGTCGAATCTAACCAAAACAAAAACTAGACGATCGGCTCCTCACCTGTTTCCACCAGATCGTCCATTGGCAACTCCGACTCTCCCGGCAACCATCTGAGCAACGCCAGCGGCAAC
>JANXNM010000719.1 GCA_025354065.1 Synechococcales cyanobacterium 340R_concoct_173_sub
CGCCGGAACCACTGTTAGACCAAACGTTAGCGTTTCTTGAGTTTTTGACTGCTCGAACGCAATCTGCGATCGCCTCAGATTTGACGCCAGATTTCGATCCAGACACTGATTCCAGTTCCCAAATTCTCGCGGATCTCAAGGCATCTCTCCATCAAGCCAAAGCTGGACAGACGTTTCCGATCGCTGGACTCTGGGATGGCATCAATGTCTGAGGTGTTTGTCCAACTACGATTCACGGTACTCTTCAAACGGCGTTTCAAAGGACTTGCTAAAAAATATCGCCAAATTCAAACTGACATTGAACCCGTTCTCGTTCAGATTAGTCGCGGCGATGTCATTGGCCGTATATAAGATTCGTTCGCGGAATAGCGATGCTCAGTCGGGTAAGAGTGGTGGCTATCGGTTGATTTATCAAGGGTAATAGAATCGCACGATCGCTGAACAACTGAATCACAATCGGATCGGATCGGATCAGATCAGCGATCAATACTCTTCGTCAAAAAATGCGCGATCGGCTATTGGCTCAGGGAAAAATAGTGGGTTTGTTGCAAGAAGGATTGGATTCCAAGTCTGAGGTGGTGACGCCAGAGTATTGGAAGAATGTGCGCGGTGCATTAATGTTAAAAAACAATAACTTGTAAAATCATCAATCTATACCAGTATGGATGATGAACCATTGTTCCTGGGTAATTGGATTACACAACCTTGTCCAGAAATGCTTGAAGAAAAATTAGCTGAAAAGTTGTTACAAGCCATTCATTCATCTGATTTAAAACAGGTTCAGAGCTTGATTGCGCAAGGAATCAATTTGCAATTTCAGTCAGACAACCATGATTTACCGATCGTAGAAGCAGTTCAAGTTGGCAACATTGAAATTATCAAGGTGCTTATTCTTATTAGATCTGACGCAAATAGTACCTCTGATAGTGGGGTGACAATCATAGACATGGCAATTCGTGGAGGTTGCCTGAATATTGTGAAATTATTAGTTGAATCTGGCGCAGATATTCATTCAATTGATGAGGGTGGAGAAACAGCCTTGTATCATGTCGCTTCGTGTCAAAAACAAGAAATTTATGATTATCTTTATCCATATTACCCAGATGATGAATACAGGCAATGGTTAGAGAAAATTCGATTAATTGGTCCTCTATGAAACGCGATCGCTCTTCCCCCACGGGTTATAATGGAAAAACTGACACGATCCCAGAAAACGATCGCATTATAATTAAGATGTAGTTGTTGGTCACGCTTACCATGCCGATCGCCAAAATTATCCAACAAACCCGATTTCTAACCAATAGTCTCGGTGAACAAACCGATGTTGTTATTCCGATCGATGCCTGGAACACCGTAATCGACTTAGTCAAAAGCCTTCAGTCGATCGATGATGCTCACTGGGCACGGCAAGCCGAGCAATCCCGCGACAGTAGCGCAATGGTTGGAACCGATCTATTTACCCAGGAAATCAAACGCCTAGCTACTTTGGACGCGTAAATCAATGCCTAAACTTGATGGATTAGGGAAGGCACTAGATTTTCTGAAAGATCTACAACCTAAAATTGCCGCCCAAATTGCAAAAAAGATATTTGCGCTCAATCTTGATCCATTCCCTAGCGATAGCAAAGCTCTCATCGGCTATCCAGATCATTTTTGGGTAGACATTGGAGAATATCGCATCGTTTATTCTTACGTGCCCAGCGATAATCTCATCGAAATTGTTTTGGTTGGTAAACGGAACGATGACGACGTTTATAAGCGATTAAAGCGTCTTCTCGGATATTAAATGACTGACACGATCGCCCTTCCCCCATGGTTTACAATGGAGTAGTCGATTCGTAGGTCTTATCGACCATGACCCAAATCACCTCAACCGAAGCCCAACTTCATCTTTCCGAACTCATAGCCGAACTCCAACCGGGTGAAGAAGTACAAATTTGTCAGGACGATCGCCCCATTGCCCGTCTCACGATCGAACCCCGAAAGACACGAAAACCTCGCCAGCCGGGAA
>JANXNM010000720.1 GCA_025354065.1 Synechococcales cyanobacterium 340R_concoct_173_sub
GGGAAAATTGTTTCGCCCAGAGATTTTAAAGGTAAAGATTTTCTTCCCATGCCTGAAGATGCAGATGAAAATCATGGAACCGCTTGTGCCGGGGTTGCGATCGCAGAGGAAAATGGGGTCGGATGCGTTGGGGCTGCTCCCGGATGTGCGTTGATGCCGATTCGGACGACGGGCTATCTGGATGATGAATCCATTGAAGACCTGTTTGATTGGATTATTACCCGCAAAGCATCGGTAGTCTCCTGTAGCTGGGGACCGAGTGCAGTTTATTTCCCTTTGTCCCTACGGCAAAAAGCGGCAATTACCAGGGCTGCAACTGAAGGCCGACGGGGAAAAGGCTGTGTGATTGTCTTTGCGGCGGGCAATGCGAACCGTCCCACCGATGGCGTGATTAATGAATCAGGTTGGGAACGCGATGTGATCAAAGGCCCAACTCGCTGGCTCGGGGGCTTCACGGTTCATCCAGATGTAATTACCGTTTCGGCTTCCACCAGTCTTCGCACCAAAGCGGCCTATAGCAATTGGGGTCCACAGGTTTCGGTTTGTGCGCCCAGCAATAATGCTCCGCCGGGGGTTGGGTTGTCGGAACTTGGCTATGTAGCAACTCCTCCAGAAGTGACGGTGTATCTTCCAGGATTGGGCATTGTCACTACCGATCGGACCAATAGTGATGGCTATGATCCGGGCAATTACACTCCAGATTCTGGTCCTGCGGCCTTTGGGGGAACGTCTAGCGCTTGCCCACTGGTGGCCGGAGTGGCAGCATTAGTTCTCTCGGCGAATCCAGGACTTACGGCCCGAGAAGTTAGGCAAGTTTTAGAGCAATCTGCCGACAAAATTGTGGACCCGAACCCCGATCCTCAGTTTGGTTTTAAAAAAGGAACCTATGAGGAAGGAGGCCGGTCGGATTGGTTTGGCTATGGCAAGGTGAATGCTCAAAAAGCCGTCCAACTTGCGGTCCAAAAGCGCGCGCTTCAAGTGCTGAACTCAGGCCGATCGTTCTCCGACATTTACAACACAGTTCAAGCGATTCCCGATGGCGATGCTCAAGGGCTTGTGACTAGCGTCAAATTAGCAGAGGCGGGCAGCATTCAGGACATTACGATCGCCGTAGATATCGATCATGCTTATCTAGGCGATCTTGAAATTGCCGTGATTGCCCCAAGTGGCGATCGAATTTTGCTCCAAGGCCGCACTTTAGGGATTAAAACTAAGCTCCAAACTAGCTATGGCTTGGCCAATACGGCATCTCTACGTTTGCTTTTAGGCAGCGCAAGTCAAGGCAATTGGCAACT
>JANXNM010000721.1 GCA_025354065.1 Synechococcales cyanobacterium 340R_concoct_173_sub
CCCATCGTCGTCTTCCGGCCAACCCCCGCAAACATCGCAAAATCCGCCAACGCATTAAACTGTTTCACCCGTTCCTCATCTCCCAACACCCGAAAACTCATCTCCCCAACACACCCGACAAACTGACTGCGTGAATCAGGAGCGATCGCCGTTTGAATATTGAAATAGCTCGGAAAAATTCCCTCAATCAATTCATTTGAAAACTCAATTCCACTATATTGATTCCATTTCCGCAGCAAACTATTAAACACCCGATCGCGATCGGGCAACGGATTATCCACCGCCCCCTGTCGAAAATTCGTCGGCGTAAAAAATCGCAAATCCACCTGTTTACATTGACTCGAAGCCTGCTCAAACAACTGACCATAACTCGAAAACCCGGCCCAAGGCTGCCCCGACTGCACCGTCCCCAACACACTCACCACTGTCAAATCAGCCGCACCCAAATGCCAAGCCTTTGCCGGATTCAAATCCAACCACAACTTACTCAAATGGCCAAACAACAAATCATCCAACAATGAAATCCGCCACCAGCAAGCCGTCCCCGCCGGAATGGGCCGATCGTACTCCCACCGAATCTTCCGATCGCCCATCTGAAGTGGTGACAATGTAAATGCTTTATCCGTTTTTTGTTCATGTAATCGATCGGCCAACGGCTTATCAATCGCACTCACAATCTCTAAAAACAATGCATGATAATGTCGCCCCGTTAGAAAATTAGGATAGATAGGCGATCGGGGCACAAGGTTCAAAACAAGACTATGGGGCATCTAAAAACTCCATCAAAATTTTCTGCCACTATTAGTAGCAGTTTTTACAAGGGCACAGTTTAAGGAGTTTCTCTCGCTAATGGTGCGAGTCTTTCAACTAAACCGATATTGCATATTGGCTGGCAATGAAAAAGAATCTTTTCCAGATTTAATTCTGTAGTGAGAACCGTGCATAACTCTCACATTCCGAATTAGGCTCACAGGCGGCATATTTAGAGTGTCATAGCTCACGACTTGCTGACTGAACATGACATCTAGAGGATTTAGTGGATGTTCACAGATGAAGTCTTTAGTCATTGTTGTAAAATCGTTCAATTCCTCAACAGTGACTTCTGCCTTACTCATCCATTTCCCTAATCGAATCCATTTAGGAAGTACGATCGGTTGA
>JANXNM010000483.1 GCA_025354065.1 Synechococcales cyanobacterium 340R_concoct_173_sub
CGTCTCCCCAAACGAGGAACTTTCGATCGTTTGACGATTTTGACGGAGCCATTCGCCGTAGGGATATTGACGAGCGATCGTCTTTTTCAGATCCCAATTTTTCAAGATGGTCTTGTTCTCCAAATCAAACGCAATCATCTCTCCAGGCCCAAGCCGACCTTTTTCAATAATTTCTGACTCATCCAACGGCACCACGCCAGCTTCCGATCCCACAACAATGTAACCATCACGGGTAATCGCATACCGAGCCGGACGCAAGCCGTTCCGATCGAGGGCAGCACCCACCATTTTGCCATCGGTAAAGGCCAACAGTGCCGGACCATCCCAAGCTTCCTGAAGTCCGCTGTAATAGTCATAGAAATCAGTAATTTCGGGATACTGCAATAGCGCAGGCTGATTTTTATACGCTTCCGGCACCATGATCATCAACGATTCCATGGGACTCCGACCCGCCCGCACCATGACTTCACAAACATTGTCCAAGGTGGCCGAATCGCTGTTAGCCGGATCAACAATCGGCTTTAGTGCTTCAATCTGATCGCCAAAATTTGGATGGGCAAGGCTTGACTCCTTAGCCATAGTCCAATTGATATTACCTAGCAGTGTATTAATTTCACCATTGTGACCCAGCAACCGCATTGGTTGTGCTAGTGGCCATTTTGGAAGAGTATTTGTGCTGAAGCGTCGGTGATAGACGGAGAAGCTACTAATGTAATCGGCGTTCTGCAAATCTAAATAAAATGCTCCCAAGATTTCCGATCGAACCATGCCCTTGTAGACAATGGTGCGGCTAGAGCAAGAACAGAAATAAAACTCGCGGGATTCTATTGCTTTCTCCACCTTTTTACGAGCAATGTAAAGCTGTTGTTCAAGCTCATCACCAGACTTGGAAGATGTGACGATCGCTTGGACAATGCCGGGAAGGTTCTCTAGAGCTTGACGGCCCAAAACCTGGGGATTGGTCGGAACACTACGCCAGCCAATCCAATCAAACCCTTCTTGAACGAAGATTTCTTCTACCATTTTTTTTGCAACAGAAGCGATCGTCTCATCCTGTGGCAGAAAAATCATCGCAACGCCCGTATTGGCGGCAGTCAAGCTTGAGTTCCCGGAGCTTGATCCTGAGGAAGTTGCCCATTGATTCAGTAGGTCCCAAGGCAATCCCAGCATTACCCCAGCGCCATCACCCGAGTCCTGGTCTGCACTACAACCGCCTCGATGTTCCATGCAGCCTAAGGCAATCAGCGTCTTCTCTACCAAATCATGGGTAGAACGGCCTTGCTGATCGGCGATAAACCCAACTCCACAGGCATCTCGTTCTTCCACCAGCCAAAGCTGTCCAGTAAATCCATTGCTCTCTACAGCAAAATTTTCAGAGATTGAAGTCCCGGAAACTGGATGTACAGAAAGCAATTGATCCGATGCGGAATAGCGCAGTGTGGAGGATGAATTGTGATCGTTATTGGACTGACTACCCATGACGTGGTTCATTGCGTTCATTTCTGAGAGAATTTGGACTGAAAATTCAGATGATGGAGAATTAGTCCATCACAGTAATGTGCCTAAAATGTTAGGACTTGGTGTGATGCAGAGACAGGACCGATCCAAAGAATAGGGTGCTAGCTCAAAACTAGCAAGCATCAACATTTCCGGAAATCGGTTTTTTTCGGGTAGATTAGTCTGTGTCGGCGAATTATTTGCAAATCAAACCGCGTTCAGTAACCCAATTTAGGACAAACTCCTAAAGTTAAGGTCTAATCCTAGAGAAACCGAATCTGCATCGATCGAAACTGCATAGAGTAGGGAATTCTATAGAAATTATCAGCTTCTGACAATCCCTAAATTATAACGTCCCTAAAATATTATGCGACTTCCCCTTGATTCATTCCGGCAGCTTATGCTTTTTATTGGATCATTTCAGTGCTTTACGAGCATTTTAGGCAGTCAATCCACACTCAAGTCATTAATATTTAATCCATACTATGGCAAATCTGATGGTAATTAGATCAGTCTTGGTTCCAATGGGCGTTCTGATGAGCTTTCCAACGATCGCCTCAGTCGATCCATCTCTTGCCCCTCTATCTGTACCCGTTTCTCCATCCGTCCCCATCGGTTCTGTTCCTCGGCCTTCTATTCCTGTCCGTCTCTCTTTTCCTATCCGTCAGAATCTGTCTTCGGTATTGCAACCGCAAATCTTGCTTAACAATCAAATTCATAATCTGCCATGGATCCAGTGGCAAACTGAAAAAGGATTACGCATTGGGGTTGCGGACGGGGCGATGCGCCAGATTTTCGGCGTTGATTTTTTAAGTACCAACGATGCCACTCAACAACCGATCGCTTGGTTCAGTGACGATCGTCCGACTGCCGTATTGCCCGTAAAATTTATTTCCCCCGATCGTTACCTAGATATTACAGATTGGGCCAAATCGCTAGGTTGGCAACTGAAACCCGAAGCCCAACAGCTCACCATTACGACTCCCACTAGCACTTTAACTCAACTCTTTCAAGGCTCTCAGAGCCAGATGAGTAAAATGGGCCAAATGGGTAAACAGGTTCCACTGATTCCATCTGGAACTTCTCCTGCGCTAGAGCTTCCTGGAACCGATCGAATCGTGTTAGAACTCGATCAACCCACTCTGTTTCAAGTTGATCCTCGGAGTCAAGATTGGACCTTGCGTCTAAATAGTCAGATCAATCCTGCCACGCTAGCCCTATTTAAACCCAAACCCAGCCAGAAAATAGCCTCTCTTTCTCTTCAAACAGAGGGAACTCAAAGCGTTCTAAAACTAGGGATTCCTCTAACGACTCGCCCAGTCGTCACAACCCTGTTAAACCCGCCGCGCATTGTCATTGATGTTGGCATTGCATCACCCCGCACCCAAAGTATTCTCTGGCAGCCTGGAATTAAGTGGCAGCAACAGTTGTTGACGATTGGGAACCAGTCTTTTACGGTCATCTCCTTTGAAATTAGCCCCAAAACTCCAGGACTAATGCTGCGGCCAATTCTGCCCAATTCTGTGGAACTGGCTGGGATTTCACCTTTAATCCAAACCGCTCAACAGGCGAAGAGCGTCTTAGCAATGAATGGAGGATTTTTCAACCGAATCAATCAACTGCCGTTAGGGCTTATCAAAGTTGATGGTCAGGTCAAATCGGGACCCATTCTCAACCGAGGTGTGATGGCTTGGGATCAGGCGGGAGCATTTGAATTCGATCGATACAGCCTTCAGGAAACCGTCATAATAGGGTCACAATCTTTCCCCCTGACCTCCTTAAATAGTGCCTACGTCCAAGCCGGAATCGCCCGCTATACAAGCGCTTGGGGCAACAGCTACAGCACTCTTTCCGACAATGAAATCGTTATGGAAATCGTAGCCGATCGCATCACCACTCAAACTCCAGTCCCGACATCAGGAACCCCTATTTCGATTCCACCCAATGGCTACCTACTGACCTTCCGTTCCAACAAAACCGCCGCTACCACAGTGACTCTTGGAGCGACTGTCAGCCTAGCCGTAGTGTCGAGTAATCCTCGCATTGCAGCATTTCCCTATGCTCTCGGCGGTGGCCCGTTGCTGATCAAAGATCGGCAAGTAGTTCTAGATGCAGCAGCAGAAAAATTCAGCCCTGCATTCATTCGAGAACGGGCGGCTCGGAGTGCGGTCGGACGGACTAATACGGGCAATCTTCTTCTAGTTACGGTCCATCCAGCGATCGGGCGGGGCGGGGCGACGTTGCTGGACATGGCCCAAATTATGCAGCAGCTTGGGGCGATCGATGCGCTGAATTTTGATGGCGGTAGTTCAACCACTCTTTATCTGGGAGGAACAGGTGGTCAAATTCTCGATCGTCCCTCACGTAGCAGTGCTCGGGTCCACAATGCGATCGGAATATTTAAAGAGTGATCTACCCCAAGTTCATGTCAAACTTTTCACATCCATCGGTCATTGAATGAAAGTTCTATAAACCTCCGAGGAATGACATAGGCAGAGACAAGTCTGGTCTGATAGGTTGTGATTGAACTGGTGATCGACAAACCTAGTGGATTTCCCATGCCATAAGCCGCACTCCTAGGTTTTTATAGAAATGAATCCACACCTAAGTCCAATTCTGAAGGACTTTTGAACAATATTACAGGAGATAAATACCATGGCTCAAATTCAAGAAATTTCACAAGCACCGACCCTCACCCTCACGCCGAACGCCTTTAAAGGAGTCGCGGCCACCGAACTTCGGCCTTGGGGTTCCTTCACTATTTTAGAGGAAGGTCGCGGCTACAAAATCAAACGTATTGAGGTCAAAGCTGGCCATCGTCTGAGCTTACAGATGCACCATCACCGCAGCGAACATTGGATCGTCGTTGCTGGAACTGCCCGAGTTTGGTGTGGGGAAGTCGAGCAGATTTTGAGCGTAAATCAGTCTACCTATGTCCCGCAATGCACCACTCACCGCCTAGAAAATCCCGGTGTGATTCCGCTAATATTAATCGAAGTCCAGAATGGTGAATACTTGGGCGAAGACGATATCGTTCGCTTCCAAGATGATTATGCTCGGGTAAGTACCTCGAACTAGAGATGCATTTTTAACTTTCACAATTATTAATGTGAGATTGGACCGTCTAAAGCGCTTTAGACGGTCTTTGTTTTGTGGACATCATGATAAAACTAATCCATTAGAACTTTATTCTCTTTTAAGATTTTATGATTCAGTTTACGCCCGCTGCCCTGACGGAGGTCGATCGTCTCCGCCATCGCCAAGCGATTCCTCAAGATTATTTCCGAATTCAAATTCAAGCTGGAGGCTGCTTAGGACTCTTTTATCGACTAGGCTTTGTCCATGAGCCTGCTCAAGATGACTATGTGATGCAAGGTAGGATTGCGATCGCCTGTGAAGATCTGGAGATGTTACAGGGGTTGTCTGTAGATTATGCCGAAGACCTGATGGGCGGTAATTTTAGGTTTGAAAATTCCCAAGCTTCGAGCATTTGTGGCTGTGGCAGCTCGTTTTCACCCGTTGTACGATCGCAGTAGAACCGTGAGCCGAAAATCAAATCTCTAAATAAATTGACAGGATTCACTTAGCCTTGGTAATATCAGTGGTCGTTAAAGTTTGGAATTAGCCTACATTTAAGGCAATAAGATGCCCACAATTCAGCAACTTATTCGAGATGAGCGCAACCGCGCCAGCAAGAAAACAAAGTCCCCTGCGCTCAAGGCTTGTCCTCAGCGTCGTGGTGTCTGTACTCGTGTGTACACAACAACTCCGAAAAAACCTAACTCTGCGCTCCGCAAGGTCGCACGGGTACGTCTAACATCTGGGTTTGAAGTCACCGCTTACATTCCCGGTATCGGTCATAACCTGCAAGAACACTCTGTCGTGATGATTCGCGGTGGTCGTGTAAAAGACTTGCCGGGTGTGCGATATCACATCATTCGCGGAACCCTTGACACTGCTGGTGTTAAAGACCGTAAGCAAAGTCGTTCCAAGTATGGAGCGAAGCGTCCGAAAGCTGGTGCAGCTACGGGCAAGAAGTAATTCATGAATGCAGAATTGTCTAAAGGAAAATCCTATAGGCAATCTGGCAGACGTGAATCCCATTTTTGGACTTCATGTCAATAGATCACCTCGCCAACCCAATTAAAGAGAAAGACCTAAAGAGTTGTCGGTTCTTTTTTCTCAAGGTTTCAAGATGTTTCAGTTCTCACCCTGATGTCATCTGCTAGGTCAGGCCACAAGGATTCTGAGTTTCATGAAGGGATTTGTGCTGAATTCCGAAACCAATCTTTGAGGTTGAGAGAACCTAGCATTTTTTGCGCTAAGGCAGTGTCGTGCTGCAAATTGCAAAATGGCCGCTGTTTCTTTCCGCTCTAGATATCTCAACTCTGAAAGGATTCAATATGTCTCGTCGCGTAACAATCAAAAAGCGTCCGGTCCCAGCGGACCCCGTCTATGGATCACGGCTCGTTACCATGACTTCCCGTCGCATCATGCGTAGCGGTAAGAAATCAGTCGCGAATCGGATCATTTATGATGCCTTTGACATCATTAAAGAAAAGACAGCCACCGATCCCATGGAAATCTTTGAGAAAGCGGTCAAAAATACAACACCCTTGGTTGAAGTGAAAGCTCGCCGAGTTGGTGGTGCGACCTATCAAGTGCCCATGGAAGTGAAGACCGATCGTGGAATTGCACTTTCACTTCGATGGCTCATTCAGTACTCCCGCGCTCGTGCCGGGAAGTCCATGGCTAGTAAATTTGCCAATGAACTAATGGATGCAGCAAATCAAACCGGAAGCGCAATCCGTAAACGGGAAGAAACTCACCGGATGGCTGAAGCGAATAAGGCGTTTGCCCATTATCGCTATTAGTCTCTGGGTCAGTCCTGTAGAATTGATAGTTCATGCCTTAAATATGAACTATCAATTCAGTATAAAGACATATAGAATCTGAATGGTGTAGTTGAATATTTCTCCCTTGGTGGGGTCATATCTTAGTCACCAAAACTTTAACCACGATCGAGGAGGTCCCCGTGGCTCGTACCGTTCCGCTCGATAGAGTACGAAACATCGGAATTGCTGCCCACATTGATGCGGGCAAGACGACCACAACGGAACGGATTCTGTTCTATTCCGGAGTGGTCCATAAAATTGGCGAAGTCCATGACGGCGGCGCTACCACCGACTGGATGGAGCAG
>JANXNM010000795.1 GCA_025354065.1 Synechococcales cyanobacterium 340R_concoct_173_sub
ATTAAAAAGCTTCGAGATAAACTAACTGGCAATCGTTCATAATTTGCATTCTTTTAAATTGGCTAAGCGAATTGCGATCGCATCCACTGCTTTCAGTTGGTCGGATAAAGGTTGGACTGAATTATTGAGTAAAATACTAAACACAATAGGTGAAAATTCTTTAGGATTTACATAGCCAGAAAGCCCAACAGCACCTGTCAGAAATCCCGTTTTTGCACTCAGAATAGTTTGAGCCGGAGTATTTTTAAATCGTCCCGTGAGACTACCGCTTTGGCCCGCGATCGGTAGAGAATTTCTAAACGTAGAATTGTCCGCCATCGCTTGCAATACCTGAACCAAAGTCCCGGCACTCACCCAATCCAATCGAGCCAATCCCGAACCATCCACCATTTGATAGGTTTCAGGTGCAATTCCCATTTTCATAAGCTGCTGACGTAAAACAATCAGTCCCCGATCGCTGCTATAGCCCGTTCCCATTGGCTGTAAGTCCGATCGGCCTAATTGTCTCAGCAATACTTCAGCATAGAGATTATTGCTGGTTTGATTGGTTTTATGAATCCATTCAGAGAGGGGGGGTGAGGTTATTTCGGTGACGATCCTCCTAGCCCCCTGGATAAAGGGGGACATGAGTGGATTGAGAGTATTTGGGGAAGTAATTTCTACGGTTTCAATTTCAATACCAAGTTGAGAGAGCGATCGGCGGAATTCTTCGGCCATGTACTTGGTCGGCTGTTGCACAGAAATCCCCACAGGTTCAGGCTCCCCGCCAACCCGAAGCTGTCCTGTGACCCGCACTAATCCAAGTTCAGGTTGGGCAACATTTACAAATTCAGGCTGATCGATCGCAACGGTTTTTGTTTGATTTTCAATTCGATAACGATTACTATTTTCTACTTCATTCCATTTTACAATCAAGGGTTGGCCTGTAATTCCAGGACTTAACATCAGTCCGATCGCATTTTCATTCAGAATTAACCCATTGATCGGCGGGGCATAATCTGCTTGAACATCATCCCAACCCCAGCGGGGATTTAGCCATTCTGGACCATAGTAACGATCGTCTAGGATAAGTCTTTTAATTTGTTTGACATTGCGATCTTTAAGCGATTGGGCGAGGGCTTGAAGATGACTTGCTTTAAACGTTGGATCCCCTTCACCGACTAAATGAAACTGATTATTTCCTAGATCGTAAAGA
>JANXNM010000806.1 GCA_025354065.1 Synechococcales cyanobacterium 340R_concoct_173_sub
GTAATCAAACCCTGACGGGCGTAGTGCATTTGTGAAGTATTGCCATGTCCTGCACGTTTCGCAATCCAGTCTGAACGCAACATATGACTCTTCCTTAAAATAAACAGCTTCCCTTCGCTGGTATTACCCAGAGACAACAGACCTGATAACAATTCTAGTAATCTGTAGCCCGTTTCAGGTTCTAAGGGTTGTTTCTCAGCCGATCGTTTTTTCGGCACCCCTAGCTATATAAAAATCCTACACTGTTTCTAACGTTACTGGCCCATATCACATTCAAGTTCAACAAAAGCAGGTATCTCTAAAGGCTGATTGTGTAAAACCATGGTTGTAGTCTGATTTTCTGTGAACCCAATCCGTTCATAAAAGGCTTGCTGATTAGTAGTCATGAGATAAATACGTTCCACTCGACTGAGACGCGGATGGGTGATTAAGGTCTGCACAAGTTTGCGGCCAATGCCTGCCCCTTGATAGTTGGGATCCACTACTACATCCCAAATCGTAGCGCGGTAAACTCCATCGGACGTGGCGCGGGCAAAACCAATGAGCATCGTGTTGTCCCATGCGGTAACGATCGGGTCACTGTGATCGAGAGCCGTCTGAAGATCCTCAAGAGTCCGATCGCTAGCCCAAAACGCGACGAGATTAAATAACTCCTGAAGCGATCGCAACTCGACAAATTCAGGCCCAACCCGTAACTGAACGTTTCGACAATCCACGTTCTTGGTAATATCGTTGATACTATCTACGGTCTGATGTTGGGCGGAATGATGATCCTTTCCAATGTTCGACTTAGATTTCGACTCAGATTTCGGCTGAGACTTTAACTCAGATTTCGGCTCCCCCTTCGACTGTCCCATCTAATGCGCCTACATAATGTTGTGGTTATCATTGTGGAGACAGATTCCGGATTTGTGAAGGGGCTGTCGAAAATACCTGATAGCTGTTGTTTTTATTTTTGATGGTTTCTCATGTCCCGATCGCGCACCCGCCGAACAACCCGCCGTCAATCTGGTCCTGCTGTGGTGGGATTGGTGATGCTGTTAATTTTGTTTACATTAATGATGGGGATCGGCCTTGCCCAAGCCCTGGAGCCAAAGAACAATCCATTGTTGCAAACTCCTAAGTTGCAAACTCCTAATATTCAAAGCAGCCCAAGCGTTCAGAGCGCAGAGATTGGAACAGTTGATCCGGTGAGCGATCGCGATCGTTTAGGCCAAGAACTTTACTTAGAGTCCTGCCGAAGCTGCCACATTGGAATTCCACCCGCTGTCATGCCCACTCAAACCTGGCAGGCATTGCTTCAGGATCCACAACATTATGGCGTGACAATAGATATTCCTCAAGGTCCAGAAAAACGGATTATGTGGAACTACGTCAAAAATGCATCGCGTCCAGTGGCGAGTACCGACGAACGAGTGCCCTACCGAATTTCAGAATCGAGATATTTTAAAGCGCTCCATCCAAAAGTAAAACTTGCGACAAAGCCAACGCTGAC
>JANXNM010000811.1 GCA_025354065.1 Synechococcales cyanobacterium 340R_concoct_173_sub
AGCTTTAGGTCAAGCACGGCTAATTCTCATGATTTTTAGTCACTCAATAGGATACAAGATGTCGGGGCACTGAGCTTGAAATCTAAGGCTCATAGCTCAAGTTCTACTGGGTCAATCCGCTATATCTAGGGTCACTCTCAACTACTAAAATTATTTTTGGATTTCACAGATCCAATCAATGCGATCGATCGTATCCCTTATCAGAACCCAGCATTTTAGCGCTGATTTGTTGGGCGATCAACGTAGTTTCCTTCAGAGAAATACATGAATAAGAAAATTTGGTTTGGGTTAGGGTTTTCCGCTATTGCAATCGCAACTGTGATGAGTGTGCCCAAAAATGTGGTCGCATCCGATCACGATGATGGCGAAACTAGTACGAAAGGGCGAAATGTTAATTTGACGGATCTTTATGTATTCCGTGAAAAAGACCAAAACGCAAGCGCAAAAGACGATGATTTGGTTTTTGTAATGAACACCAATCCTCGATCGGTCGCCAGACAGCAATATTATTTTAGTGGTAATGCACAGTACGAATTTCACGTTTCACGGGTAGCAAATAAAGACGAGGTTCCAACGGGAAGAGAAAACGTAACATTGCGGTTCGAATTTGGCGATCCCGAGACAAATGGACAACAACAACTTAGACTGACTGCTGAGGCTAATGGTAATAAAATTGGGTTTGCAAAGGGGACTACAACGCCTTTGAGCAAAGATCCAAAGGCATCTCCAAAAGTGAATGACCTGAAGATTGGGAATAGCACAATTTCAGTCTTTGCTGGATTGCGCGAAGATCCCTTCTTCTTTGATGTAGAGCAATTTTTCCGAGTGCGGGCAGGCGCGGCGGGAATTGGTCCGGCGGTCGGCTTCCGTCCTGCTAATCAAGCGATCGACTTTACGAAGGGCTATAACGTAAATGCGATTGTAGTTCGTGTTCCTCGAAGCTTCCTTCAGCAGGGTAATAGTAAAGCGACTGTCTTTGATGTGTGGGAAACCATCTCAACTCGTAATCCACGGACAGGCGAATATAATCAAGTCGAACGCTTAGCCCGTCCAGCTATCAATGAAGGGTTG
>JANXNM010000820.1 GCA_025354065.1 Synechococcales cyanobacterium 340R_concoct_173_sub
AGGAGAATTTACGTCTGCTGGTGGTGACTTGATTTATCTAAGCGAAGCGGATCACCAAACCATAAAAAAGCTAATCGATAAAGCCTATCCGTTTGGAGGTCGGCATAGTTACCCCTATAAAGTTTGGCTTGATGAACGCCGGAAAGTCTTCGTATCACTGGGAATCCCGGTTCGTCAGACCAAAAAATCAACACCATCAGACCCGAATTAATTGAATCTTTTCAGTACCCGATCGAAAAACCCAAGGACTTAACAAAATGGCTAGATTTCAAAAACCCTCAAACCCAACAATTGCAGGAACTTCACCGCTCATAACCCCGATCGAACCTACCACCGACGGGGAATTGTCCAACCTTGAATCTGACAACCTTATCGACGAACCTACCACCGATCGCCTAACCCTCCTGAAAGCAGCCAGAGACCGCCAAGAAAAGGAACTAGCAGACCTCCAAGCCCAAATTGACGAACTCTCAGACGAATTTGCAAATCGCGCTGAAAGCATTGTGCGCTTGGGACTCCAAAGCTCCTATATCAAAGCTAGGCAACGCATCGGAGCTATTGACCTAAGTTTTTTCGGCGATGGGGCAGAACTACCCCACTCAAACAACCTCTCCTTAATGTCCACAATCGAAGCAGAGGTAACAGCATGATGAATCTAATTCTGGAGCAACTAGCTGACGACCCCAAGGGAACGGCGATCGGCTGTATCAGTTGCCTCGCCATCTTGGGTGGATTGGCGATCGGCCTGCAACGAGGGGCATTCAACCCCGACCCTATGCAATTACAACTTGAATCAAAGCAACAGAATCACGCCTTACAGAAGCAGTCGATCGCCCTGGCTAATGAGCGATTTGACGCAGGCTGTGAAGGGGTCTTTTATATGAAACCCGGTGAAAACATCTATCAGCCCCTAACTGAGAGTGTAGGCGTTCTGAGCGGTGATTTCTGGAAGCGTTGGAACAAAAACAGAAATCTCAAACCCAATCAGACCGACTACCTACCAGCCGGAACCACGGTATGTGATGCCTACGGAAACGTCGGAACTTTGGCCAAACAAGATAAACCCTTTGCCGTCGTCACTGACTTGCTCAACACACCCGATCTCAAGCGCATCACCACCATGATGAAACGCTACCCCACCGCAAACCGTCCACAAGTAGGTTCATAAAATGACTGCATTCAATCGCTTCAAAAATAGCCGCGCCGCCCGTGATGTCGAAGATTCTTGGATTCTCCAAGCGCTCATCTGGGTCTTATTCCTGGGTTTGCTGTTTGGCCTATTTACGATCGCCCTAATCAATATCAAGCCCTATGCAATGCTGCTATCAAGCGCTGGGGGGAATGCTTCATGGGTCTTAGACATTCCCTTACTAGGACCATTGTTTAACCGTTTATCAATGGGAGTTGCAACGATCGGAGCCATTCTAATTTGGGCACCTGTTCAGATTCTAGAATGCCTCTGGATTGTCATTTCTATGGATGCCAAAGCGCAAAAGAACGCCGTTAGAAAATCGATCGCCCTGACTGATGACCTAGACAAACACAGTGACCATGAAAATTCAGACACCCGCCGCGCCGTCAAGCGAATCAGTAGAATTCCCTTCTTCTTTATGAAGTATGCCGCCGCTCTAAGCCTAGCGGCCTATACCTTTGACCTAGCCGTAGGACTGAAAGCCTATCCAGTTTGGAAGAATTGGAATGAGTTCGGATTTTGGATGAAATCAATGAGTCCAATCTGGATAAATGGAGACAATGCTCGTGATTTAGCCATCATGCTATTCAGCTTTGAATTGATGCTGCTCCTGGTCATCGTCGTCGGTCAATGGCTCTTGTGCCGCAATGAGGAAGCCTAATGTTATCAAGCATCTCTACCGATCGGATTCCCCGGCTATTGCAGAAATATTCCAAACTATCCAACGAGAAACTAGACCAAATCGAAGACATTGCCGATGAAGCCTTAAATGGCGTGGTGTCAAGTTCTGCCTTTCCCCTAGTGTCAGGCTTAGCCATTGGCTTCGGAATGTCTTCAATTTCAGGAATCCCCATAATTGGGGCCATCGCCGGACTCTATTTTATCTACAACGCTGTAGATGGAGCCATTCAAAAGGGCAAGGATGCCGAATACATCAAGGATGTGGGAGTTCTCGCCCACGCCTTGAAAGAGCCTGAACTTGTCCGTTATGCCGAAATCGTTGGACCTGACGCGGCTGTCTCTGAAATCTTGCAAGCCTACCAAGACGGTCAGACCATCACTACCGCCGCACGTAAGCTCTGTCTCGCCATGGGTAAAACGCCCAAGCGTCGGACGATTTCGGCATTCATGGAAGAGATTCAGCAACTCAAAGACCTTCCCCATGAATCGGCTGCATTGCCTGGAACTATTGAATTACAGGCAGTCGCACCCACAAGCGCCGGCGGAACTTGCAAGATTCCAACGGCTATTGATTCCATGCTTTGTCCAGTGCGATCGTCCTATGTCGCCGCGCCGCCGCGAACAGGGAAAGGCATCATGATTACGATCGCCATGATTGCCTACAAGCAGAAATATCCAGCCGGAAGCCTTTACGGTTACACGCCCAAACAAGACCCTAAAGAGCATTGGTATTGGGAGGCCTGCGACCAATTTTTCAACCCTGACTTAGACCAAAATCCTACCCGCGCCGCTCAATCTCTCTATGCAATGATTCGCCACTGGCAGAGCCTGCCCAGCTCACCAGAGGCTCCCATCCTGTTCGTCCTGGATGAATTATCTAGCACTCTATCTCGTTTGAAGCCCGTCAAAATGTCTGAATTGGATGACGAGTTATTTAACAACGATAATCGCTCATTCTCAGTCTGGTTAATGGATTTCTTGGTTCACGAAGCTTCAATGCGTCAGTCAGTCGATCGGTTTGTTTGGGTCATGACACCCCTCGCCACGGTAGACGGCACGGGAGTTTCAAGTTCTGCCTTAAAGAGCTTGAAAAATTACACCCTCGCAAGCCAGGAAAACCTCAAATTTGCTAACGGCGGGAATGGCAGTTTTGAGGCTCCTAAGATTGGTGCAGATTTCCCACTGTTCAACCAATACCAAACGATTGCCTACTCCCACGATTCTCAATCTTGGCTACCCATTCCCACGGTATCTAGTGAGGAATTGGCTAAGCGATCGGCATCAACCCCCAAGCTAAAAATATGGGGAGAGATTCCGGTTCCTGCTGGTGAGTCGGTCCAATGGGGCACAGCAACAGCGACCGAAGTCTTCACCCGTGCTTATCTAGAAACGTTCGCAGACCCGGCGATCGCCCTCATTGAATCGGTCCCGGATATTAATAAACGGGAAGCGCTCATGATTGCTTATCAGTGGTCGATTACTAGACGTGAAATCGTAGGTGACATCACCAAGAACGATTTCATAAATCGGGCCAAGAATGATAGGAAATCTGAGTATTTACGGGATAATCGGGATGAGATTTGGGATGAGCTACAAAGCCTTATTTCCTAACAAGAACTGATTTTCTCAGTTCCAGTAACAGGCCAGTAACGTAACGCAGTAACAGCAAAAAAGGTATCAGTAACGCCGTTACTGTCTCTGTTACCCGTTACGTTACTCGTTACGTTACCCGTTTACCGATGGCGTTACGCTCAAAAAAAAAAGGCGATCGGACTGCTGAGAAACCGATCGCCTAAAATGTAATTAGTTTCAACGTAGTCACCATTATGAACGATCGCACTCCCGAGCAAATCAACAGTTCTCTAGACCGTACCGAACAAATCCTTTCCAATCTCACC
>JANXNM010000499.1 GCA_025354065.1 Synechococcales cyanobacterium 340R_concoct_173_sub
TACGACGGTTTCGCATTTTAATCCAGACCAGCAAAACGTCTGAACAATTGCAACAACGGGTGATTCAAGAGTTCGATTTTTATGAATCTTCAGGCAAAGATGGCAATGGGATAGTTGACTTTACCGGATACTTTGAACCCGTGTATGCTGCGAGTCGTACGCCCAATGCAATGTTCCGTTATCCGCTGTATCGTCAACCCAGTGGATTTTCAAACTGGCCAAAGCCTCACCCAACTCGATCTGAACTTGAAGGAAATGATGGATTAAGCGCCGAGAAAGGCAAACTCAAGGGTACAGAATTGGTGTGGATGAACAATAGGCTTCAAGCATTTCTAGTTCAGGTGCAAGGGTCGGCGCGGCTGTCCTTGACCGATGGAACGACCATGGCGATCGGGTTTGATGGGAATACGGATTATCCTTATGTGGGTATTGGGCGAGAGTTGGTTAAAGATGGCAAATTCAAATTAGATCAATTAACATTGCCGAAAGTTTTGCAATATTTCCAAGATAATCCAACCGATCTTGATCTCTATTTGCCTCGAAACAATCGCTTCGTCTTTTTCCGCAACACCCAAGGCGCACTCGCCACAGGAAGTCTTGGCCTCCCCGTCACCGCAAACCGAAGCATTGCTACAGATAAGAAAAAAATGCCACCGGGCGCACTCGCCTTGATTGATACTGAGTTGCCAAACAATGAGTTAACTCCAGAGCGGGTTGGACAGTTTGTTTTGGATCAAGATACAGGCGGTGCGATCGTGGGTCCGGGCCGTGTTGATGTATTTATGGGAACGGGCGATCGAGCAAAAGCAAAAGCTGGATTGGTCCGATCGATCGGAAAACTCTATTACTTACTGTTGAAATAAGGAAAGTTTAATTTATGGAGTTCGTCAAGTAATGCCCAAACTATTCCTGGACATTACCCAGCGATTAATGATTTAAGTCAGTGATTGCCTCAATTCTATGACTCACGAAGATTGACTTACGGATATAGCAAAATTTTGTAAGTTTCTGGAGTAGGTTTTACCGCTTGTTCCACCGCGATCGCCAAGTCACTCAAGGGATATTTATCACTGATCAATGCATCAACATCAATCTTTTTCTCAAAGACCAACTCCGCTGATAACGCTTGCAATGGGAACGCCGAACTATAACTCCCCATCAAATCAATCTCACGACGATAGATTAAGTTTGGATTAATAGGAATCTCCAATTCATCAGGGAATTCTGCAAAAAACAACACCTTGCCGCCCTTTCGCGTACAATCCATCGCCTGGAAAAATGCCCGATCGCTCGGAACCGCCAACAAACTCACATCGACCCCATATCCGCCCGTTTCAGCTTGTATTTTCTGAGCTAAATCAGGATCCCTCGCATCAAATGCTGCATCTGCACCGATCGACAGAGCTTTTTCAATCCGTGATGGAATCAAATCCGTAGAAATTGCCCGCGCCCCGAAGTGTTTGACTAACATAATTAGCATTAATCCGATCGGTCCAGCACCCGTCACCAAAACCGTTTGACCTTCGCGAATTTGCGCTTTTTTCACCGCCTTCAAGCAGCAATTGGTTGGCTCGACAAAACTAGCCTGCTCAAAGGTCACATCATCAGGAATCGCAATCAATCCGCCACTCGTCACAATATGCCCCGGCACTTTCACATATTCCGCAAACCCACCGCCACTTGGGGAAAACCCAGCCGTAGTCGTGACATTTTTATAGGTGTCGCACATGGAATAGCTGCCCGTATCGCAGTACCCACACTTCATACAGGGAACATGATGCATCACCACCACCCGATCGCCCACCCGCCAATTGGTCACCGCACTACCAATCTGGTCAATTGTCCCCGCCGTCTCATGGCCAAAAATTCGAGGCGGCTCATAGAGTGGATACTTAATTTTTTTAATATCTGACTGACAAAGCCCGACCACCTTCACCTTCACCAACACCTCATCCGGTCCCACCTCCGGCCTTGGCACATCTTCAAACCGCAAATCATTCACACCGCGAAATACTTGAGCTTTCATAGGACTTCTT
>JANXNM010000848.1 GCA_025354065.1 Synechococcales cyanobacterium 340R_concoct_173_sub
TAAAATTGCCGGATCGATGGCGCTCAAAGAAGCTGTGTTGAAAGCTTCTCCGGTTTTGCTAGAGCCTGTGATGAAAGTCGAGGTCGAAGCACCGGAAGACTACATTGGACCTGTGATGGGGAACTTGATTTCTCGTCGTGGTCAAATCGAATCCCAAGGCGTAGAGCGTGGGATTGCGAAAGTAGTCACCAAAGTACCATTGGCTGAAATGTTTGGTTACGCAACTGACATTCGGTCCATGACCCAGGGTCGTGGTACTTTTACGATGGAGTTTAGCGCCTACGAGGAAGTTCCTCGGAACGTAGCTGAAGCTATCATCGCCAAAAACAAAGGGAACGCTTAGTTTGCAAGAGGAACTGTAAAAAATGGCACGCGAAAAGTTTGAACGGTCTAAACCCCACGTTAACATCGGCACCATCGGTCACGTTGACCACGGCAAAACCACACTAACGGCTGCGATTACTTCGACTTTAGCCGCTATGGGTGATTCCAAGGCGATGAACTATGCTGATATCGATGCTGCACCGGAAGAAAAAGCTCGTGGTATCACGATCAACACGGCACACGTAGAGTACGAAACTGCATCTCGTCACTACGCTCACGTTGATTGTCCCGGACACGCAGATTATGTGAAAAACATGATCACGGGTGCGGCTCAAATGGATGGCGGAATCCTGGTGTGCTCGGCGGCTGATGGTCCAATGCCTCAGACCCGTGAACATATCCTGCTGGCTCGTCAAGTTGGAGTACCTGGCCTAGTCGTGTTCTTGAACAAAAAGGACATGGTTGATGATGATGAGTTGCTTGAACTTGTTGAACTTGAAGTTCGTGAACTTCTGAGTTCCTATGAATTCCCTGGCGACGACATCCCCATCACGGCAGGTTCTGCTCTGAAGGCGTTGGAGCACATGCAAGCTAATCCGAAAACCCAAAAGGGTGAGAACGAGTGGGTGGATGGCATCTACGCGCTGATGGATACGGTTGACACTTACATTCAGACTCCTGAACGTGAAACTGACAAGCCATTCTTGATGGCAATTGAAGACGTATTCTCAATTTCAGGTCGGGGTACTGTGGCAACAGGTCGGATTGAACGCGGCCAAGTCAAGGTTCAAGAAGAAGTCGAGATCGTTGGTTTGCGAGACACACGTAAGACTACGGTTACTGGAATCGAAATGTTCCGTAAGCTTCTTGATATGGGTCAAGCGGGCGATAACGCAGGTTTGCTTCTGCGGGGTATGAAAAAAGAAGACATTGAGCGTGGCATGGTCCTCGCCAAGACTGGCTCTATCAAACCACATACTCAGTTTGAGTCGGAAGTTTACATTCTGAACAAGAATGAAGGCGGTCGTCACACTCCGTTCTTCCCTGGTTATCGTCCTCAGTTCTACGTTCGTACAACTGATGTAACCGGAACCATTTCTGCATTCACCGCCGATGACGGAAGTGCGGCTGAAATGGTTATGCCTGGAGACCGGATCAAGATGACGGTTGATTTGATCAACCCAGTTGCGATCGAACAAGGGATGCGTTTCGCAATTCGTGAAGGCGGTCGTACCGTTGGTGCGGGTGTTGTATCGAAGATCATCAAGTAGATTGATCAGTTAGGAAGGACAATATGTCCTTCCTAGTTTTTCTGGATAGAATTTATTATCTCTCGATGTTGACATTAGAATGTTGCGGCTTTGAGGCGTTGCTTTCTATCGCCAATGTCTGACCCCACCGAACTTTGAAAATATAGGAATAATTCCCATGGCTACTATTCAACAGCAGAAAATTCGGATCCGTTTGAAGGCATACGATCGTCGCTTGCTCGATACGTCTTGCGACAAAATTGTTGAAACAGCAAATCGCACTAATGCCACGGCAGTTGGTCCGATTCCAATGCCTACTCGCCGTCGTATTTATTGCGTCTTGCGATCGCCTCACGTTGACAAAGATTCTCGTGAGCATTTTGAAGTTCGCACCCATCGCCGTATTATCGACATTTATCAGCCATCTTCCAAGACAATTGATGCCCTGATGAAATTAGATTTGCCGTCTGGTGTTGATATCGAAGTCAAGCTATAAATCTTTTCAAATAGTATAAAATTAAAATCTCTCTGGTGAAGACTAGAGAGATTTTTTGTCTTGTTTCGTCTTATTTTAAATCGATTTGCTGTGCGATCGGACCCCAATAAACGTTACATTAAGAATTAAATCTTTGGTCGAACTTCCCACATGACTTCCTCAATTGCTGTCCGAGAATTGCCACTTTTCCCCTTACCCGGTGTAATCTTGTTTCCGGGTCGTCCATTACCATTGCATATTTTTGAATATCGTTATCGGATGATGATGAACACTGTCTTGGAGAGCGATCGTAGATTTGGGGTATTGCTGTGGGATCAGGAAAAGAATGCACCATCAAACATTGGTTGCTGTGCAGAGATTGTTAAGTTTTATCGGTTGCCGGACGATCGGATGGAAGTCTTGACCTTGGGACAGCAGCGATTCCGAGTGTTGGAAGAAGTTCGTGATAAACCCTACCGAGTCGGGCTGGTGGAATGGCTTGAAGATGCGCCGACCACGAAAGATTTACGTCCGATGACACGGGATATAAGCCAGCTTTTACAAGATGTTGTCCGGTTATCCAGCAAACTTTCGGGCGATGCGATCGACCTGCCAGACGATTTGCCAGATACGCCTATAGATCTGTCCTACTGGATTGCTAGTAATTTGCGTGGAGTGCCAGAAGAACAACAAGCCTTACTAGAAATGCTCGATACAGTAGAACGTCTAGAACGGGAATCTGAAATTTTGACTTCGACCCGAAATCACCTAGCGGCCCGCACCGTTTTGAAAGATACCTTGGGAGATGGGTTTCCGGTCGAATAGAGGTTTTGGCATCAAGACATGTAAATCTACTTGTCTTGAAATCTCGTGTGGTCTATCAGGTCGTAACTGCCAAAGAGTTTAAGAATCTCGCTATGACTTATTAAGTCTGCGATCGTTGCCTTTGTTTCAGCTTGTCTTAAATCTGCTTCTAAATCCAAGAAAAATACATATTCCCCTAACGATCGCTTGGTGGGGCGAGATTCAATTCGGCTGAGATTAATATTACGATCGGCGATAATTTTTAAAATTTTAAGTAGTGTCCCCGGACGATTGATCGGCATACTAAACGCGACTGATGTGTAGGCACCACCAGAAATCGGCTGATTGCCAAGCACTAAAAACCGAGTACAATTTTCAGGATAGTCATTAATCGGACAAGCCAGAATGGGGAGATCGTAAAGTTCTGCTGCCCATGTTGAAGCGATCGCCCCCCAAGTTGGATGCGCCTTGAGTTGGGGTAAAATCTCAGTAGTCGAATTTGCAGGCTGAGTCTTGGCTGATGGACAATTCTGAAATAGCCAATGTTGGCATTGGGCCAGAGCTTGAGGATGGGAATGGACGATTTGCAACGACTCAATGGTCTGGCCATAGCTCAGTAATGCGTGCTGAATCGGAATAATTAGCGCCTTCTGAATATGTAAATCAAGCTGCCACAACGTATCCATCGTCATAGTGACACCACCCTCCACGGAATTCTCTACCGGAACAATCGCAAGGTCCGTTTGACCCGATGCTACGGCTTGTAAGGTTTGAGCGATCGTAGCGTATGCAGTGAGCTGATTGGGTGAGTCGAGTGTTTTAGCGTAGGTCAGTGCCGCTAGTTCTGCGTAGGTTCCAGTAGGTCCCAGGTGGGCAATGGTGATCGTCATAGCAAATCTATCCGCAAAATCATGGAGATTTTCGTAAAACTACTGAGAACTCTTTTTCGGTTCTTCAGAATAAACTATACTTGAAACCTGTATTTAAATACTAAGTTCAGAGTTGGGATTTAGCAATATTAGGTCAAGGTTTTTTTAGGGATGGGTTGTCGAATGAAAAAAATGCAATTGATGACAACCCAAACGGTCGAGTTACGGGTACCCCCTCAACGATTTCCGATTGAAGACTATTTACGGACTCCCGATCGCTTTGTTCAAACCTTGGCTCCTGCCGATCGGCTCCAACGCATTGATACAGAACGATATCGCCTCGAAATTCCGGCGTTTTCAATGTTGAAGTTAACCATTTGTCCAGTTGTAGATTTAGCGGTGTGGGTAGATGACGACCAAAAGGTTCAAATTGAATCGGTTGCATTTGAGATGCGAGGAATAGAAGGGATAAAAGATCAATTTGACTTTAAATTAATTGGAGAACTGTACCCGGTTCATACGCCTCAAGGTGTTTTAATGCGAGGCAGTGCGCTATTGAGAATAGATTTGGATCTACCCAGCCCGTTTAGCATGATGCCAAAATCTGTGGTGGAAGGAGCTGGAAATACGTTACTAAAAGCATCGCTAGGGGCAGTTAAAGGCCAAATGCTGAAGGAATTAATTCGAGATTATCAAGCTTGGGCATTAGAGCGATCGGGTGCGATCGCTATGGGAAAAGACTGAGCTGTTCGATGACTGTTCGCACAGGTGAATAAGTCTTACGGTGCCAAGGCGTGACACCAAGCGATCGAAGTCCAGACAAATGTTGTGCGGTTCCATAGCCACGATTGTTTTCCCAGCCATAACCAGGATAGCGACCAGCCAGTCGAGTCATAAATCGATCGCGCCGAACTTTTGCAACTATGGAGGCGCAGGCAATGCTGTAAGACAATGTGTCGCCTTTAATAATGGTTGTGATGGGAATACCAAAATCAATCTTTATTTTTCGACCATCAATTAAAGCATGATCCAAAGGTTGAACCCGACCGATCGCTCTCTGCATTGCCCGGTAGGACGCTTGTAAAACATTTATTTCTTCAATTTCTGCCACCGAGGCCATACCGACACCGATGGCGATCGCTTGCTGCTGAATTTGTTTGCATAGTCTATTGCGTTGAAGTTCAGAGAGTTTCTTGGAATCTCGAATACCTGCAATAGGAACGATGTCCCTAGGCATCAAAACAGCAGCAGCAACGATCGGACCAGCCAAACAGCCTAATCCCACCTCATCTACACCCGCGACATCAGAAAAACCACTTCTCCAGAGGTCATTCTCAAAGTCAAGTGTCGGAAGGGTGCTGGTTGACGCAGTGATTGATGCACCCATTGATCTAAGTGGCAGATGAACGGCGACGACGACGACGAGGTGCTCCATCGTCCTCAGGTTCAAGAGATTCATCAACTATCAAGTCTTCGACCATCATCGGAGCTTCAAAGACTTCGGGTTCATCGGCCTCATCTAAGTCTGTCTCAACAGATTCACCGAAATCAAATTCAGTTTGCCCATCAAACGATCGCTTAATGGGTGGGGCGACGCTGCCATCACTCCTACGATCAATGCGTCCACGGACACGACGGGCTGGAATCGCATCACTAAACTCCGATTCATCAGGATCAAGTGAGGTAATGAACTCAGATTCGATCGATGGAAACTCAGTGGTAATGGTGGCATCGGTTACATCATTTACTATTTCATCCGTCTCATCTACTGCATCAGTATCATCTACTGGAATTTCACCCGGTGCATAAATCCTAATGATGGCCGATCTCGGATTCTTAGGCGGTTGCTCTGAAAGTATGAGGGGAGAAATTCCCATCCAAGCGTAGACATCTTGTTCATCTCCAGTCATCTCAACGTTGATGATTTCAGGCGGTTCACTAGGAGTCCGCTCCCGACGGCCACTTCGAACTCGACGTTCTTCAAATCGTGATTCACGACTTTCACGTACTGCGGGCGCAACTTCCTCAGTCTGAAGATCTAAAACGTCTGTCTCATCTTCGAGCGGCGGCAGGTCATAGCGACTAACGACCCGATCGAGAGAAATTCGCTCATTTTGGACCCTCTCGGTGGGGTGACGATCGTTGGAAATACGATCATTCGGGAGCCGATCAGTGGACGGGCGATCGAGGGGAATTTCGTCCCATGGAGATGCACCCCGATCTGTTGTGGTTTCCTTCATAAATGGTTCACCTCGACGACGACGACGACGATTACCAGCGCGTCCACGTTCTTGATAACTCGGGTGCTGAGATAAGTCTAGGGCACCTTCGCTATCAAAGCCGCCATCCTCAAACCCAGTAAATCCTTCGGGAGCATAGGATTCGGCGTACCCAGCACTTCTCGCTTCAGGAACTCTCGCTTCGGGACGGCCATCTCGTCGGGTACTGCGTTTCCCAATGTCACGACTAATGTCACGGGATTCTCGCCGATCGGAAGGAGCATCACTGTACTGAGGCGCAGGCTGCTGAGATGTAGAGTACTGAGGCGCAGGACTGGTCGATCCGGGCGGCGCAAAGTGATCTGGAATCTCTTCGTAATGGTGGTACTGATGCTGAGTTTGAAGGGCACTCGGTGCTTCACCAGGAAGATTGACATGCATCCCAATTCCGCTACAGGCCGGACAAGGAACCCCAAACAATTCGTAGATGTTCTTTCCTTGTCGTTTACGGGTCAACTCCACCAATCCCAATTCTGTAAGCTGAGCAATCTGTGGCTTAGCCTTGTCAGATTTCATCGCATTATTAAAATGCTCTAACACTTGAAGTTTGTCACGCCTCGATTCCATATCAATGAAATCAACGACAATCACCCCGGCAATATTTCGTAATCGCAATTGACGTGCAATTTCAGTTGCAGATTCGCAGTTAGTCCAAAGTACTGTTTCACGAGCTGTAGCCGATCGGGTAAAGGAACCGGAGTTAACATCAATTACGGTCAACGCTTCAGTCTTTTCAATAATAATGTAGCCACCCGATGGTAAATCAACCCGAGGCTTCATCGCTTCCCGAATAGCCGCATTGACTCTGAAATATTCCAGAATAGAACCGCGTTCACGATGCTGATCTACCAAGACCCCTAGAGGCATCCGACCCCCACCCCAACTGGTGAGATGCTGCTTAACTCGCTTGAGTCCTTGAACTGAATCAACCACAATCCGATTGACATCATCGCAATAAGCATCACGCAATACCCGTTGAACAAAGTCGTCATCCCGGTTTAGCAATGCAGGCGGACGGGTTGCAGAGGCTTCGGTCAGAACCGATTCCCATTGCTTTTGCAGATTTTCCAGATCTTCAATGATGGCTTCTTCAGGCATTCCATCGGCTTCGGTCCGAATCAAAATCCCCATGCCCGCTGGTTTCATCAAAATTGCTAGGGCACGCAACCGATTCCGTTCACTTTCGCTATCAATCCGCCGAGATAGATTAACCCCACGACCGTAGGGCATCAAAACCAAATAACGGCCAGGAAGAGAAATATTTCCAGTCAGCCGTGGGCCTTTGGTTCCAGTAGGTTCCTTCATCACCTGCACTAAGACCTTCTGTTGAGGTGCGAGGAGTTCGGTAATGGATGAGGCCGATCGGCGTAGTCGTAGTGGCCCTAAATCAGTGACATGGATGAAACCATTCCGATCGGAGTCACCAATATTCACAAACGCCGCATCAATGCCCGGAAGAACATTTTCCACGACACCGAGATAAATATCGCTGACCTGATGAGTCCCTGTGGCAACCACCAGTTCTTGAATCTGTTCAGCGTCAAAAACTGCAGCAATCCGGTGCTGCTCCGCAATAACAATCTGCTTGGACATTCAGTTAATTTCCTTAAACTTGGCCCAGAGCTACGCCCTCAAATCTCGGGTACGTAGGTCTGTAATTTTTTGAATCTAGGGTCCACGGTTCAACGCTTGCCGCCTAAATTCAGAACTATGAAACAAAAATACAACGCGGGAGCCTAACGGATGCAATAGCACGATCGTCAAGCGCACAAGAAAACGCTCAGCCCGAGTAAACTACGCTGGTCAAGAAACCTCAACCCTCATTACAACTTAAGGGATGGCTTCTCGCAGCCGTTTCTCTTAGTTATGAATTGTAGCTTGAATTGTCAAGTCTAGAATGAGAAGTTTCTCGCGCTGAATTTTTTCACACTTATCCTCAGCTTTTAGAGCAGTGGAGTTTAAAAATAGTTGTACCCGATGAATTTTATCGAGACTCAAGGATTGCCCCGATCGGGCCTCTAACTGCGCCACCAGTTGATCGGGCCGTAAGTGAGTGCCATTATTTTGGCAACTGCCAATGTAACGCAGAGTTAGAGTGCGATCGTTGACTGTCTCAATTTCCAGTTCAAAGAGCCGTTCTCGGATATTAATCGAGATCATTTTGCCTGAGTTTGTCTCGTGGTCAATCCAAATTTCAGGCGCTTGCATAATTTCCACTACCCAATTTTGGGCCGTTGCGATCGTCACACTGGTCTCAAGCATTATTTGAAGCTGATACTCAGCGCGATGTAGGGCCGTGGTCGCCGCATCATCTTTCAAAGAAATTTCTTCAATTCGAAAAACGGGCATGGTACTGGGAAGCTGCGCCACAATACGTTGAAGAAACAATTCCGGTTCAACCCGATCGGTGAGTTCAAAGTCCATAATTTCCCCGCTGCTAGTCACACCCAAGGAAAGCGCACTGGCGGGAATAATTCGAGGGCTGGGATGGAACCCATTGCTATAGGAAATAGGCAAACTGGCCCGACGAATTACCCGATCGAACAACCGCAACATATCCAAATGACTGGTCAAGGCCATATCGCCCTCTTTGCCAAACCAAATTCGCAGACGCTGCACCCGATCGCTTTTGGGTTTGAATTGGCCTTGAAATTCAGGAATCGGCTGGGCCGGGACTACAACATTGTGGCCAAAATCCAGTCCACAAACGCCGCAATGAGAACACCCATCAAAGGAACAATCGGGAATAGCAGCTTCGACCAAGGCCCGTTTCAAATCGTCATACAGCCAACGCTTATCAATTCCCGTGTCCAAATGGTCCCACGGCAGCGGAAGATCAAGATTGGGCAAGCGCTGATCTGGCAATTCTTCATCTAATTTGGACGGAAAAATGTCCCATTCGCCGTCTTCTACTTGGCGATATTTCCAGTCTAAATTTGCCTCTTCGATCGCCGTAGTCCATGCTCCATAGGCTTTTTCCAAACTTTCCCACCAGGCATCCATCCCTGCCCCCAATTCCCAAGCCCGTCGAATCACCGGACCCAAGCGCCGATCGCCCCGACCTACAAAGTCTTCCATGGCAGAAATTCGCACATCAGTGTAGTTCACCTTTAAACCGCGCAATTGTTTGAATCCGTCTTTGAGCAATGCCTGTTTGCGCTTAAATTCAACGGTCGAAACCGCGTGCCACTGAAACGGCGTGTGGGGTTTGGGCGTGAAATTAGAAATGGTGATATTGAAATCTAGGCGCTTG
>JANXNM010000016.1 GCA_025354065.1 Synechococcales cyanobacterium 340R_concoct_173_sub
GTCGAAGATGGTGCAGTCGGGCTTGTTGAAGGTTGCAGCCATATGTGCTTCGGCCATGGCCAAGCCTACAGCGTTACAAATCCCTTGACCCAATGGACCTGTGGTGACTTCGATGCCGGGGGTCATGAAGTTTTCAGGATGTCCAGGAGTTTTGGATCCCCATTGACGGAATTGTTTGATGTCGTCGATGCTTACGCTGTCGTAGCCGAATAGGTGCATCAACGAGTATTGCAGCATGGATCCATGTCCAGCCGAAAGTACGAAACGATCGCGGTTCAGCCAAGTGGGGTTCTTGGGGTTGAATTTGAGAAATTTGTCCCACAGGGTAAACGCCATGGGCGCTGCCCCCATCGGTAGGCCGGGATGCCCGGATTTTGCCTTTTCGACGGCATCGATCGCTAAGAAACGAATCGAGTTAATACAGAGCTGTTCTACGGACTGGGTTGCAACGACCATGATGGATATTGTGTTTTGGGTTGGCTAACGGGGATTCTTAAAGCTGAAGGTAAGCAGGCGATGAGCCTCTAGGTGAGTAGAAATACTCGTGCTGATTTGTCCAGCCAGTATGTCAGATCATAAACAATATTGCCTATAAATCTGATCAAACATTTCCTATTATTCAGGAAAACGGTATCGATGGAGACGACGATCGTAAAGTTTTTCTGATGCGATGGGGAAATGGTGGGGCGATCGTCAGGAAATGCTGTGGGTTGAAATGGCAGATGTGAGGGGATGATCGATGGGATTAACAGACATTATCTTTACATCAATCTATTGGCACGGACGAAACAGTATGAAGGCTTATTCTATGCCTCGATCGCAATTTAAGGTAATCCCGATCGTTCTTTTGACGATGATGCAGATTTTGGGGAGTGCTGGGGTGGGGCGATCGCTGTACAATCAAAACCATTAAAATAAGTGATAATCATGGCCCATAGAACCTATTTGGCACTTTAGGGTATCCTAAAAGCAGCACAAAAACCTCATATCCACCAGTCCTAGGACAATATTAAGGCAGGATTGGGTCAATGTATTGCAGACAATGGTCGCCGCTTAAAAGTTCAATGACAATGCTCAAAAATCGATCGGATTTGGGTTTGGGGCACGGTCGAGAATATCTGTTTCGTAGTATGGATCTGTATCACTCAGAAATTGCCTTATCAAAATTGGAGGCTAATCCCTGATCTACCACAACACTATCGTAAGTTCCGGTTCTAATAATTTTGCCCGAATCCATCTGATAAACACGATCGCAATGCTTAATAGTGGTTAAACGATGGGCAATAATAATTAATGTTTTTTCACCTCCCAGTGCTTTAACCGCATCACTCACCAAGCTTTCAGTCTCGTTATCAAGGGCCGCCGTCGCCTCGTCCAAGACCAAAATCTGCCGATCGTGATAGATAGCGCGAGCAATGCCCACCCGTTGACGTTGACCACCAGAAAGCCGCATTCCCCGTTCGCCCACCACGGTGTTAATACCTTGGGGCAAATTCTCGGCCAGTTCCACAAGTTGGGCAGCTTCTAATGCACGTTGAAGTTGTTCATGATTAATTAAATGATCCGGAACGCCAAACGCGATATTGCGTATTAACGTATCTTCCGTCAAATAGATGGTCTGAGGAACATAGCCCACAAGGTGCTGCCACGATCGTAACTGCCCATAAATCGACACGCCATCTACTTTAATATCACCCGATTCCGGTGTCAGTAGGCCCAGCAACAGATCCACTAACGTCGTTTTTCCAGCCCCCGATCGGCCAATCAATGCGATCGTTTCCCCGCGCTTGAAGGTGAATGAAATTTTGTCTAGGGCGGGTTCAGAAATTTCTGGATAATGATAAACAATGTTCGATACCTCAACTTCATCATTGAAGGAAAGTGGTACAACAGCAGAACGAGACCCCATCCAGGTTTCGGGAGACGATCGCAAAAACTGAACATTTCCATTGGGCAGGGCTTCAAGTTGCTTCAGTGCCAAATAAATTTTGTCGAGTGCAGAATTTGCATAGCGCACTCGACTGGCCCCACTCACCACCGTTCCTATACAGGGCAATATCCGAATCGAGGCCATGGCAAAAATGCCTAACACTGAATTGAGATTGCCAGATTCGCCATAAATTGCCAAAAAAGCCCAGGTAAATGACACCAAAAAGGTGATCAAAAATGATTCCATTAAATAGCGCGGCAAATTAGAAAACGAATAGAATGAGGATCCCGAAACGGCATACCGCTTAAATTCCCGATCGACCTGCTGCTCAAAATATGGCTCACAGCCCAGCACCCGAATCTCTTTAACGCCGCCAAAGCTATCATTCAGAATCCGAATCGACTCTTCAAACGATTCATTACGATCGCGTCCCCACTGACCAATCCGCGTCTTAAACTTTTGTAATAACCCAAAGGACACGCCCAAAATCCCAGCTACGGCAAATACCGCCATGGCATTGGTCAAGATGAGAAGCATGACAATAGCTAAAATTATCAACATATTAGAGATCGCAAACAGCAGCGGCAACAATGCCATTTGTGAGAACACCTCAGTCTCATTAACCACCGTTTGCACCAGCTCAGCCGAATTATGTTGAAGATGATAAGTATAGGGAGCGCGGGAATAGGAATACATCAAACGCGCCGCAATCCATCGTCGCTGCATCGCCCCAAATTGATGGATATATCGCTGAACACTGAAACCCAAATAGGACTTTACATAAAACGCGAGAATAACAGCGCTGCCCAATAGCAATAAGACATCAGAATTAGATGGATTACTACGCCCAAATCGAACCAAGAGTTCCTTCACAAAATCAATCAACGGCTGGCTTCGGGCCGCATCAGTCGCGACGGCAATAAAGGGACCAATGATCCCCAGTCCGACAGCCTCCAGTACTGAAGACAATAGGGCAAAGACCATCAGTAGGGCAAGCTGCCGCCGTTGTCCTGA
>JANXNM010000020.1 GCA_025354065.1 Synechococcales cyanobacterium 340R_concoct_173_sub
CGATACCGACATGGCTCGGGAATTTCAATGGTTTCGCTGGGTGATGCCGACGACTCCTGAACTAGTCGCACAAGCGCTTATGCGAGGTCTAGAAAGAGAATCATCTGAGATTTTAGTCGGATGGCAAAGTCAATTAGCGGTGTTTGGCAACCGTTTTTTACCCTCTTTGCTGGAAATGGTGACAAAACTGGCCGCACCCTTGCCCGAAAATCGTGAATCATCGAATACACTACTCAAAGAAGCACGAGCAGATGTTCAATAAGATGTTGAATAAATAGGTTCAATTCATTCAAAGAGCGATCGGAATTAATATCAAACCTAATTCCGATCGCTTTGCATCTTTCTAGGCTGATCAATTAAGATTCAAAAATTCCCATGCGTTCACTCCAGAAGGGAGAAAAATTAACGTCTCCAAAACGAAATATCATTGCGCCCAGCAATAGGCGTACCAAATTTGATGCTAGAAACATTGCTACAACCAGCATCAGAACGCAAATTACGACGGCCTTGGTTTGCACCACGAACAACTACACGACCCTCTTGAATTGTATCAACAAACCCAACATGACCGTAAGTAGAGTCAGCGCCAGGAAAAGAACTTCCCATGACTACTACATCTCCACTGCGAGGATTGGAAACTTTCTGAAAGCCATTCTTGGGTAACGAGTTAACCATATCTTTAGCATTACCCATAGGCTTGGTAATACCATAAACATTTTTGACATAGCCGACACATTGACAGAAGCTATCGGCACGAGAGGCAGAAGGCGCGATTAGAAGAGCCGTGCTTGTGACTGCAATCGCTAAAGAACTAGTAATGAAATGCTTAATCATGACTTGATAATTTGAGATTTAATTACCACACAAATCTAGCAATAGTCCGGACGGGTTTCATCAGGAAATATACTTATAAATTTATCCATCCTTTAAGGTCCTAGCTAACAAAGCAACAGTGCAGAATGGATACAATCTGTACAACATCCTGCATACCATACTCCAAAAAATTGGGAATGTAGTCTTCAATTTCTGTCGCTTCAATCAAGTCTTACAACAATTCAAAATTCAAAATTTCCAGCACTAAAGCCTTTGTAGAAAGACATACTTACCGTTTTTGACATTTTAGATGATCGCTAAAATATCAAAAACGCGTTCTTAATTTAGAATTGCTGCCCAACTATTAATCTAGCAAAGGAATTTGGTCTCGTACAGAATTATCCGATATTTCGTTTAGGAAACTTCGTGTTTCTCTATGGAAAGCTTTCATTACTTTGGCTAGTTCACAAGTATTCATCAATTGGATTTTCAAAGAAAAAATCTTTCCAAAAACACTAAAGTAATGCCAATCGAGCTTGAATGAGTTCAGCTTGTTTTTCAGCTTCAGCCAAGGCATTTTTTGCACCTTGAACCACATCTTCGGGCGCTTGAGCCACAAATTTTTGGTTGCTGAGGCGATTCTTCACTCCTTGAGCATCGGCTTGGGCACGGGCTAAATCTTTTTCGAGTTTGGCCTTAAGTGCGCTGATGTCTACTAGACCCGATAGGGGGATTAGGATTTGGACGGTGCCAACC
>JANXNM010000022.1 GCA_025354065.1 Synechococcales cyanobacterium 340R_concoct_173_sub
CGACTTTCCAGATTTAGCCTTAAGTTTAGAAATACTAGTACAAGCAATTCAGAATGGCGAACCGATCGCAATTTGTGGTGACTACGACGCAGATGGAATGACCAGCACAGCACTATTATTACGATCATTACGATCGCTCGGGGCCATCGTTGAATATGCCATTCCCAGCCGCATGAGCGAAGGGTATGGTCTGAATGAACGCATTATCGAGGACTTCCACGCTGAAGGGATTCGCGTTGTAATTACCGTTGACAATGGCATTGCCGCATACCAACCGATCGCCCTAGCCCGCAAACTCGGCCTCACGGTCATCATCACCGATCACCACGACATTCCCCCCCAAATACCGCCCGCCAATGCAATTCTCAATCCCAAATTAATTGATCCATCTTCGCCCTACTACACCATGGCAGGCGTGGGCGTTGCATACATTTTGGCACTATGTTTGGCTGAAGCATTGGGGCGCGGTCAAGATTTACGCGATATGTTATTAGAATTATTTACATTAGGAACGATCGCAGATCTCGCACCATTGCGCGGGGTCAATCGTCGTTGGGTACGCCGAGGGCTGCATCTACTCCCCCATTCACAAATCCCTGGAATTCAAGCCCTAATGCAAATTTCTGGCGTAGTCGGTGACAAAAATATTAAACCTGATGCGATCGGATTTCGCCTTGGACCTCGGATTAATGCGATCGGGCGAATTGGCGATCCTGTCACAGTGATTGAATTGTTGACCACTGACGACGAAGGGATTGCCTTAGAATGTGCAATGCAATGCGAAGCCGTAAATAAACAACGTCAACAGCTATGTGAACAAATTGAATATGAAGCCGTGCAATACTATGAAAATAGTGAAATTGATGCGAAAAACGATCGGGTTTTATTACTAGTACAATCCCATTGGCATCATGGCGTAATTGGCATTGTCGCCTCCCGACTAATTGAACGATATGGCGTTCCAGTATTCATTGGAACCTACGAAAATGATGAGCAGAGCCACATTCGAGGATCGGCTAGAGGAATTCCTGAATTCAATGTTTTTGAAGCCCTAGAATGCTGTCGAGGACTGACCTTAAAACACGGTGGTCACAAGGCAGCGGGCGGGTTTTCATTTCTAGCTGAAAATTTAGAGACGATCGCCGATCGTTTATCAACCTATGCCCACACTTGTCTCGAACCAGAGCATTTAAAACCACTCGTTACTATTGATGCAGAAGCTTGTTTGAATGACATCGACTATGATTTATACCTTGAACTTGACGCACTTCATCCCTGTGGAATGGAAAATCCTGAACCTGTATTCTGGACCCGTAATGTTCATATTTTGCAGCAAAAACTCGTAGGGAAAGGCCATTTAAAACTTACCCTAGCCCAAGATGATTTAGCAACGGGTGAACCCAGTAAAAAACTTGGGGCAATCGCATGGCGTTGGGGCGATTATTATCCATTGCCAAAGGTTCTAGATCTCGCCTATCGGATCAAAACCAATGAATGGAATGGGGAGGTATCCATGCAACTTGAAGTGATTGGAGCGCGCTATGCCCAGGATGAATTTATAGGCGCAGAATTTAGGCATAACGATCGAGATTATGTATGTCAAATGGTTACAAATAAAGGCACAGATGAATTGCGAATTCGTAATTCAAAAGGCGAAATTCTATCCATTCAAAAAGGATCTCGCACTGGAACTCTAAGCAAACGTTTTCAATCGGTACGCGCAATTGATGTCACTCAAGAACCATACTTTGGACTTATTAAAGCAAGTGCCATCGCGTGGCAGAACCGATCGGTAGACTTCTGATTTTATGACGGTTTCTGGAATATAGATGGGCATCTTGTAGTTGATACAAGTATCGATATTCTCTTGAGGCGAAATCAGATGGGACTTTTTGATAAAATTCGGGGCGAGTTTATTGACATCATCGAGTGGTTGGATAACTCCAATGACACGATTGCCTATCGTTTTGAGCGTTTTCAGAACGAGATTAAAATGGGTGCCAAACTCACCGTCCGTCCCGGACAAAAAGCTGTTTTCGTCAATGAAGGGCAAGTGGCCGATGTTTTCGATCCCGGCATGTATCAACTTTCGACTCAAAATTTACCCGTCTTAACCACATTGAACGGCTGGAAATATGGATTTAATTCTCCATTCAAAGCGGAAATCTACTTTTTCAATACTCGCATTTTTACTAATCTAAAATGGGGCACAGCCAACCCAATTATGATGCGCGATGCCGAAATGGGTCCAGTGCGACTACGAGCATTTGGTTCCTACAATATTCGCGTCGTCAATCCTCGCCAAATGCTAGAAGAATTAGTCGGCACAGATGGACTATTTCAAGTCGATGAAGTAAATGATCAAATCCGAAATATGATCATGACCTCATTTGCCAATAATTTGGGTGCCAGCCAGATTCCACTTTTAGATTTAGCAGCGCGCTATGGAGAACTAGGTGAGACTATTCGCCATTCTATGGTGGCTGACGTTCAACGGTTTGGCATTGATTTAACTCAATTGCTAATTGAAAATATTTCACTTCCACCAGAAGTCGAAGAAGCCCTCGACAAACGTGCATCTATGGGAATTCTTGGTAATATGCAGCAATACGCACAGTTCCAAGCCGCTAATGCGATCGAAGCCTCAGCAAAGAATCCCAACGGCAGCGGCAGTCCCGGTCTCGACTTCGGCGTAGGGATTGCCATGGGCCAACAAATGATGAATGCATTCGGCAATCAAATGCAACAGCCACAATCCACAATCCAAGCACCCACCCAATCCACACAAGCGCCACCACCGCCGCCCCAAGCCCTGCAATGGCATCTCTCTCGCAATGGTCAAAACTTTGGTCCATTCCCTGCTGAACAATTGATTCAAAATGGATTAACCCGTGAAACCTTTGTATGGCGATCGGGAATGGCCGGATGGATTACAGCCAGCGAAGTCCCGGAAATGGTAAGCATTCTAGGGTCTGTTCCGCCGCCTCCCATGTAATTCAATCTAAGATCTGAATTTGCGTTTCATTCACCGGATTGCCAATGCTATATGACTTCTACAACTGTTAATTCAGCCCGATCGTTCCAAGAATTTCCCTGTTCTAAATGCGGAGGGAAACTAGAATTTAATCCAAAGGCCGGACGGCTTAAATGTATCTATTGCTCTAATGAAGAGGATATTTTACAGGACAAAGATGACGTGCAGGAAATTTCCTATGATGACTTCTTGGCCACCAAGAAAGTTAAAACGGTTCTCCTTTCTGAGACGGCCTTAGAGGTTGCCTGCCCAAGTTGTCGTGCCCGTGTCACATTTGAACCACCAGATGTCGCAGGAAAATGTCCGTTTTGTGGAACGAGTATAGTCAGCAAAGGTGAGAAAGCTCATCCCGTCGTTGAACCAGGCGGTGTAATTCCCTGTAAGGTAACGCAAAAAAACGCCCAAACGAATGTCCGCAAATGGCTCGGAAACAATTGGTTTTTACCGACTTCCCTCAAAGAATTAGCCCAACAAGAAGGAATGCAAGGCGTATATTTACCATTCTGGACCTATGACACCCAAACCGAAAGTGAATATACCGGAAGTCGGGGCGAGTACTATTACACTACTGAAAGCTATGCCGTCACAAATTCAGAAGGCGAAACTGAATGGGAAACCCGTCAAGTCCAACATACTCGCTGGTACCCGGTCGCAGGACATGTTTCACGGTTCTTTGATGATATATTAATTCCGGCAACCAAACAATTAGATGACAAACAACTCAAAAAACTCAGCGGCTGGAATCTTCAACAATTATTACCCTATTCACCATCATATCTCGCCGGATTCAAAGCACAACGGTATCAAGTTCCCTTAGAAATGGGATTAGTAAAAGCAAAAGAAGAAATACGATCGCAGCTCAATACGACAGTTTCCAATGACATCGGTGGCGACACTCAAACCGTTAGCAGTATTAACACTCAACATCTCAATGTCACGTTCAAACACATTATGCTGCCTGTCTGGATCTCCGCCTACCGATATAAAAACAAACAATATCGTGTCATGGTCAATGCCCAAACAGGACAAGTTTCTGGCGATCGGCCTTACAGTAAAGTAAAAATTGCGATCGCGGTTATTGCTGGCCTTTCGATATTAATTGGTGGATTTTTGTTGTTTTCAAATGCAAATAATAGAGGTAAGAAACGCACCTATCAAAAGACCTATCGTATGGGAATCCTAGCTCCGATTCAAAGTCTAGCTACAGATAAATTTCAGATGTCTAAATCATTCAATAAATAAGCGATCGTAGAATTCTACGATCGCCTTTGCTTTTAACTGCCTTAGATAGTTGTCATTCTATTTAATGAACAGCATTTCTTGATACTTAGGCAAGGGCCACAGATCGTCTGCCACTTCATATTCAAGACCATCGCCACATTCACGGACCTCATCCATCAGGGGACGAATAACCTTGGCCGAATGCTGCATGTGAGCCTCGGTAGTATCAAAGTCATGTTTCGCCGCCGCCGATTCGAGTTCACCGATTTTGTCCGTCATCTTCTTAGTCCAAGATGCGACATTCTCAGCCGTGTTGCTGTCCAAGCTCAGGCCAACGGATTTAGCCGACGCGATCGCATTCGACAATTCCCCCAAGTACCGAACAGCAGCAGGGTAAATCGAGGTCTTCGCCATGCTAACGACGAGGTTCGCTTCCATCTCAATGACCTTAATGTACTGTTCCGAGTACACCTCAAAACGGCTTTCGAGTTCGGCTGGAGACAGCACACCATTTTTCTCAAATAACTCGACGATCGCTTTGTCCTTCAAGTATGGAAGTGCATCGGCTGTCGTTGGCAAGTTAAGCAACCCGCGAGACTCCACCGCTTCTTTGTGCCATTCTTCCGAATAACCATTTCCGCCAAAAATAACCGCGCTATGCTGGTCCATCACGTTCTTGAGGACTGCAAGGCAAGCTTTTTCCAGTTTGGTTCCCTTAGCGATTTCTGCCGACAGTTCATCGGACATCCAGTTCAAGGAATCCGCCAAAATTGTATTCAGCGCAACCAACGGACCCGAAACCGACTGGCTCGAACCGACCGCCCGGAATTCAAAACGATTTCCAGTGAAGGCAAACGGAGAGGTTCGGTTACGATCGCCCGCATCCTTGTCAAAGTCAGGGAGGGTCGCCACACCCAGCTCCATCAAGCCGCCAGCAGGTACGCCCGTTAGTTTGCCAGCCTTGATTTGCTCGAATACCGCTTCAATTTGGGATCCCAAGTACATGGAGATAATCGCTGGAGGCGCTTCATTGGCTCCAAGACGATGATCGTTACTTGCCGTTGCAATGACAGCCCGCATCAACGGTCCAAACTTATGCACCCCTCGAATCACCGCACCACAGAACATCAAGAATTGAATATTCTCGTGGGGACTAGTGCCGGGATCTAACAAGTTGCCCTGAGTTGAGTTGCCGACGGACCAGTTGACATGCTTACCGGATCCATTGATGCCAGCGAAGGGTTTCTCATGGAGCAAGCAAATAAAGCCATGCTTCTTCGCGACCATACGCAGCAATGTCATGATCATTTGCTGATGATCGCTTGCCACGTTGGCCGCTTCATACATCGGAGCAATCTCAAACTGACCGGGAGCTACTTCGTTATGACGAGTTTTAGCTGGGATACCGAGGCGATAGAGCCGCTCCTCAACATCCTGCATAAAGACCTGAACCCGCTCTGGAATTGCCCCAAAGTAGTGATCTTCAAACTGCTGTCCCTTCGCCGCCGACAGGCCAAACAATGTCCTGCCCGTCATCATCAAATCAGGCCGAGCATGAGCAAAGTGGGAATCTACCAAGAAATATTCTTGCTCTGCACCACAACTCGAATTCAACGGCGCAACATCACTACTGCCCAATAACTTCAAGAGCTTCATGGCTGCCTTGCTCATGGCCGCATTCGATCGAAGCAAGGGAGTCTTTTTATCCAGCGCTTCGCCCGTCCAAGACACAAACACTGTGGGAATGCAAAGGGTCACACCATTGTCTGTTTCCATGACATAGGCCGGACTGGTCACGTCCCAAGCTGTGTAGCCGCGAGCTTCAAACGTATTTCTAATGCCACCATTTGGGAACGAAGACCCGTCGGGTTCGCCTTGAACCAGCAACTTACCCGTGAATTCACTAATGACGGATCCGTCGCCCTGAGGTGAAATAAAGCTGTCATGCTTTTCAGCCGTGATATTGGTCATCGGGTAGAAAACGTGGGCGTAGTAAAGAGCACCCTTAGAAATCGCCCAATCCTTCATGGCTGCTGCCACAACACCGGACACTGAAATATCTAACTTTGTGCCTTCCTTAATCGTCTTCTTCAGAGACTTGAACACATCTTTCGGCAGGCAAGCCTGCATTTTACCCAGGGTAAATACATCTACGGACCACAGCTCTTCGAGGCGGCTAGGTAGCTTGGGAGGTAGTTTTTCCCGGTTCGTAATCTGGTCAATTGCATGGGAGCGCAGTGCATTTCCACTCATAATTTCGTCATTCCTCTAAATGTCAAGCTAAGTAAATTTAAGGATGGATCTCAGATGCAGTCTGACAATCCGATGGATGATCCATCAAGCTTTGGCATAACCCAACCGGATGAAGCTCGAAGTATTACTTCTACCCTACATCTCAACCTATGAAATTACGATGTATATCGTAGATCAGCTTATTTGCCTACAGAATGCAGTTTTGCATCATATGATACAAAATCATGCTTTCAGAGAAATTTAGTCAGTTGTGAGAGGAGAATTGTAAAGTTTGACAACCACTTTCTCACTTATCAGTAGCCTGAGAGCTTTGAGGAAAACCTGCGTGGTAGGATAGCTTTTAAAGTTTTTAACTTAAAGCCTTGGACTTCAAGTCTTGTATTTCAAAGCTTTAACTTCAGTTGGGGAAGCAACAAGTTTGCTGAGGGAACCTAGTTCTATCCCCAATCTTTGTCAACATTTGCTTTAAGGAAAAAATCGCAATGCGGGACGCAGTCACTAGCCTAATTAAAAATTACGACATTGCCGGACGTTATCTCGATCGCAATGCGATGGATGATTTGAAGTCCTACTTCCTTACCGGAATGGTCCGTCTCCAGGCCGCAGGGGTGATTAACGGGAACGCTGCTGCGATCGTTAAGCAGTCTGCATTGCGGCTGTATGAAGAGGTTCCGGAACTGATTCGTCCCGGTGGAAACTCCTACACGACCCGTCGTTATGCCGCTTGCTTGCGTGACATGGATTACTATCTGCGCTATGCCAGCTATGCACTGGTCGCCGGAGACTCCGATGTTTTGGATGAACGCGTCCTCGAAGGCCTTAGAGAAACCTACAATTCACTTGAAGTTCCTGTCGGGCCGACGGTTATGGGCATTCAGATCATGAAGGAAATTGTTCGTGAGCAGGTTGCGGCGGCGGGTATTCAAGCGGGAAACTTAACGGACGAACCGTTTGACTATATGTGCCGATCGCTTAGCGAACGAGATATCTAAATTCTCTTTACACTATTCAATTAAACAAGAGCGACTCAATCATGGGCCGCTTCTTTTCTTCGAGGGCTTACTGAGTTAATTAACCTCTTCGTTCAACCGATCGGGCCTCTGGTTCAAAAACCCACACTGAGTAGCCATAGGTGCTGACGGTAATAATCGTACTGTTCCCTTTGCGTTCTAGTTTTTGCGCGAGTTCGATCGCTTGAGCTTCATCACGAACAATTCGCAATAGACTGTGAAATTGTTCATTATAAGCAATACCCGTCAGCGGTTTATCCAAGTCTGGGACCAAGATTTGGCAAGGTCGATAATCCCGATCGGATTTCAAAATGCGAATCGATTGGGGCGGTTTTGTCGATACAGTCTTTGTTTTACGAGATCTAACTTTCGCCGTTGCCTCATGGACCCAGATACAAAACCCTTTCGGGATCCTCGTCACCACTGCCCGACTCCCCCGACTGACTAACCGATCGACGAGTTGATTTGCCCGCTCTAGGGTCGTTACTACTTTAAAAAAACTGTAATAATTCCCTTTGAAGCTTATGCCTGCGATCGGTGTGTCTTCATCTGGAAGGCTCAGGTGGCAGCGCTCGTATTCCATTTGTTGAGTCAGCATAATGCGATCGGTCATGGTAGGCATGTTAAGTCTGTGGTGAAGGAGCAGTGACTAAATATATTAATATTTGTATCATAACTGAGTTGGTTTTATTGTCTAAACAGCGTTTGAATTGACACAGCCATGAAATTGACGATCGCTTGGACAGCTAACATGGCTGATTTGCGTAAAATTCCTGTTGATCACAGCGAACCTGCTGAGCATAGTGCCTTGCATAGTCCAAGAGGTCAGTTTGCCAGGATAAATCAGATCCAAAGGCAATTAGGTCATCAGCGATCGCACTGCGTTGTCGTCCGGCACTACGAAGATGTCCCCATGCCACAATACTTGCAAGGGTCTCAATCAGTGCTTTTAGCTGTTTTGGCGATCGGGGAATAGTATTTAAATCCAGTTTGTCTGCTGTGGGCTGAAGTTCGCGTAACACATAAGTCTGATCGGAATCGGTCTGATTGGGATCTGCTAAGACATTGAGCATGGCGGGTGGGGATTCTTGGATGCGGGACTGAATTTCGACAATTCGGTGTGCTGCGCTTGTCCAGAGTGGCTGAAGCGTTGGTAAATAGGGTTGTAGACAGGACGATCGGGCGGCTTTAAGATCTAAGAGATAGGATTTGTGCGGATAGCCTTTTCCTTGAATTAAAATCAAATAGCGTTCCAGTCCTAAACTCCCTGTCCCCGCAAGACGTTGAGCGATGTCCAACACTTTGAAAAAATCAGGATTGGGCTGACGATTACCCCAGTCGCTGACCAAGGTGTGGATCCGATCAAGATCCTGCGGAGCCACATTCAGAATTTTGTTAGGGATTCGTTTCAGTGCGCGGAGTTTACGATCGAGACGGTCTCTAATAAAATACTTCCGCTTGCGATTTTTTAGGGTTTGCAATAGGTCTTTCACTATGCCTTGGGCTGTTTCCCGATGAATGGCGCAGGCTTTGCCCGTGGCCAATGTCTGAGTATAGGTATGAATAAAAAATTGACTTAGCTCAATACTTTCAAGCTCATTCAAGCCCAAATCTGCAACCAACAAACTCACCAAAAATCTCGCTAAATCCCAGCTACAAGGAGCTAGCACCGATTCATCAAAATCATTAATATCGAAATAAACCAGTTTTCGATCGGTCTTTTGTAAGCCCAGATTGTCATTTCCCTTAAAACTCCCAAAGTTTTGAAGATGAAGATCTCCGCAGATCCAAACTGGAGGAGCCGACTTAAAAATTCCCGTTTGCGGCAAGTCTTCATAGAACAAATGGCATGTTCCACGCAAAAAGGAAAACGGATCCGCTGCCATTTTTGAGTATTTCAATTGAATTCGATCGGGGTTGCGATCGTCAAAGACTGGCCATCGCCGATCGGTATTAAAAGACTCAATCCGATCTATCACAGAAGTCATATCCATTACTCACTTAGGCCCATCTTAATTAGGGCGATCTTAAAGCTTTGCAGTTAGGTACCCTTGAAACAGTCTGGGGCGCTGGTGTATTGTGAAGAGGCATGCTCTTTAATTTTGTATCACAAGTCTTATGTTTGACGCACTAGCCGATCGCTTAGAAGAAGCCTGGAAAAAAATGCGCGGGCAGGACAAAATTAGCGAATCCAACATTAAGGATGCGCTGCGCGAAGTCCGTCGAGCATTGCTAGAAGCGGACGTAAATCTGCAAGTGATTAAAGACTTTATCGCGGAAGTCGAACAAAAAGCCTTAGGAGCCGAGGTTATTGCGGGAGTGCGGCCCGACGAGCAATTTATTGAAATTGTTTATAATGAATTGCTCGAAGTCATGGGCGACGCAAATGTCCCCTTGGCCCGCGCCGATAACAGCCCCACTGTCATCCTAATGGCCGGACTCCAAGGCACCGGGAAAACTACCGCCACCGCCAAACTCGCGCTGTATTTGCGTAAAGAAAATCGGTCTTGTCTCATGGTCGCCACCGATGTTTATCGGCCAGCGGCGATCGATCAACTCAAGTCGCTGGGCAAACAGATTAATATCCCCGTTTTCGAGCTGGGCATTGGCATAGACCCGGTGGAGATTGCCCGTCAAGGGGTTGAAAAAGCAAAGGCTGATGGCATTGACACGGTGATTATTGACACCGCTGGACGATTGCAAATTGATGAAAACTTAATGGGTGAACTTGTCCGGATCAAAGATACCGTTCAGCCCCATGAAGTGCTGTTAGTAATTGATGCGATGACGGGGCAAGAGGCCGCAAGTCTCACTAAGTCGTTTCATGACCAAATTGGGATTACAGGTGCAGTCCTTACCAAAATGGATGGGGATACCCGAGGGGGTGCGGCGCTGTCGGTCCGGCGGATTTCGGGGCAGGCGATTAAGTTTATTGGGGTTGGGGAAAAAGTTGAGGCATTACAGCCGTTTTATCCCGATCGGATGGCCTCCCGAATTCTGGGCATGGGTGACGTGCTGACGCTAGTTGAAAAAGCACGGGATGAAATTACCCTCGAAGAAGCTGAACAACTCAAAGACAAAATTCTTGAAGCCCGCTTTGATTTTTCTGACTTTCTCAAGCAAACCCGGATGTTGAAAAACATGGGTTCTCTGGGCGGCATGATGAAGCTAATTCCGGGCATGGGCAAAATGATCAATGACGATCAGCTCAAGGAAGGCGAACGTCAACTAAAACGATCGGAAGCGATGATTGGGTCGATGACGTTAGAAGAACGCAAAGATCCAGATCTGCTGTCCACGTCTCCCAGCCGTCGCAAACGCATTGCCAAAGGCTCCGGCCACAGCGAAAAGGATGTCACTGATTTGGTCACAAATTTCCAACGAATGCGGACCTTTATGCAACAAATGGGCAGTGGGCAAATGGGCTTCCCTGGTATGGGCGGCGGCGGATTTCCTGGAATGGGGATGCCTGGAATGACGGGTGGAATGCCGGGAATGCAGAATCCAATGCAACAACAGCAGCAACGTCAGCCCGGACCCGGAATGCGAGGATACCAGCCGCCGAAAAAGTCTAAAAAAGATAAGAAAAAGAAAGGATTTGGGACGTTGTAATTTAATTTAGACCAAGTTAATTCATAGCAAGTCACTATTAATGAAAAATCGATCGTCCTGTTTAGAACGATCGATTTTTTACTTTTGACTATTCAGTTGTCTAAACACATCATTTCAGAACAGGTTCTCGTTCAACAGATATCCGCTCTACGGCTGCAATGGGTTGAACGATCGGTTCAGAAACAACCTGGGCAATAGCAACGGTTTTTTTGTGAGGTAATCGAATCCCGATGAATACGTCATACCAGAAGTTCCAAGGATCTTCAGTCAAAATCCCTAAAGTCTGACGGCAGCCTTTTTCATCCAGAGTTGGCTTCATGGCCTCGTACACCTTTTCATAGTTGTACCAAGGCACAGCAGGCCACAAATGATGCACCAGATGATAATTTTGGCCGCCAATTAGGTAGTTCAACACCTTGTTTGGATAGACCCTAGCATTCATCCACCGATCGCGTTCTTTAAAGGGGCGATGGGGTAAATAATCAAAAAACAAGCCCAGTACCAAACCAACGATCGCCAGTGGAGTGAACCAAAAATTGAAAATGTAACCCATGAAGCCAAAATGATAGGAAATTGCGATGAGTACGACGGCAGAAGTTCGCGCCAATACCCATTCCAGAAGCTCATATTTCCGCCACAGCTTTCGCTGGAAAAAATAGACTTCGTGATATAGAAACCTGGCATTAATCAACCACAATGGACCCATAGTCGATACAATATGGTCCGGATCATTCTCGGGGTCATTCACGTTGGCATGGTGCTGCATGTGAACGCGCGTGAATACCGGAAATGAGAAAAATAGCATGAATGCACTTCCATGACCCAAGATTGCATTTACAACCTTGTTTCGATGGGCGACACCGTGACAAGCATCATGAATAACCGTGCCGACCATGTGCAGCGCAACAAAATTCAATAAAAATGAAATCCAGCTCGCCCACTGATGACTAAAGTATCCCCAAGCCGAGATCACTGAGATCACGACGGATGAGATAAACATCAACAGGTTTGGATTCACGTCCCCAAGGATGGGCGCACCGACAAGTTCTCTGGGAACCGCCAGGGGCTGTTTTGCCTCCGACATCAGGCTATTCTCCTTTCTCACACCCAATAACTATAATACACGATCGGTCCTTTATGAAGTTAGGTAAAGATCATGGGAATTGAAGCATTTGAGCGATCGGCTTCAGGATCTGATTAAAGATGGGTACTTGTCGGGGGACGCATTTCCAACTGTCTGGGAACTCTTAGTGTGGTTGCGGGGTCAAAGCCATCAGCACTCACACAAAATGGTCTGTTTTCAGACCTAGGACGAAATCCATTATGTCTCAAGCTTCTTTTTCCACTAATACAACTCGCCGCGTTGCTCATGTCGGATCCATTGCACTTCTTCTTGGTTCGACTCTGATGGGCGGTGCCGCTCAAGCCGCAGATGTAGTGCTTCCCACTGAAAATGGTGGATCGAATACGACCTCTGGCACATCCGCTCCGACGACCAGCACGACCACGCTTCCTGGTGGGACTACAACAGTTCCCACTGATACCACGATTCCATTGAACGGCACCCGGTTCTCTTGCCAAAGTAATGGTGGTGTTCCGACGGTTATGTATCAGCCTGAAAGCCAACCGACACAAGCATTTCCTTGGGCTGTCCCGAGCGCTATGGGTGGCGGCTGGACTCCTGAAGCGCGGTGCCGTGAAATTGCCAATCGTTTAGAAAGCTATCGCCCCGATGGTTTAACCGAAATGGGAACCGCTGTTCAAAATGGATACAATACTATTTGTGTTACGACAGAACGTGTTGCAGGATGCCGCATTGTCCTGACCGTACCCCAAGGCCAAGATCCTACGGCTACTCGCGATCGTATCTTCCAAAACTTAGCTAGTGCTGATGATGGTCAAGCGATTCAGGGCGTGAATACGTTGGCTGGTCAAAGCGGAAATGACCTGTTGGGCGGACTGGGTAATTTGTTTGGTCTGCCTGGGCGGGGTAATGCAACCAAACCTAAAAATGCCAACATCGACCTTCGTCCGTTCCTTTCCGTCGGGGATGGTGGAACTGGCACCAAAATGAAAGGCGGAGTCACGATCGTAGCTCCGGTAAAACCTGTGGTAGTCGTACCTGTGGTTGTAAAGCCTGTTGAAGTCAAGCCTGTGGTTACTAAAAAGCCTGTTCCTCGCTTGTTCCGTCGTGTAAACGTGAAATAAAGCTTTACGGTCTTTGCTTGAGCCACTCAGACTAAGTCACTAAAAAAGCCCTCGATTGTATCTCTCCTAAGCTGAACCTTAGAGATTACGATCGGAGCTTTTTGATTTAGAACGATATTAGACTTCACCAGATTGCTTCAGGGCAAAATTAATGACCGTTTGACTGAGCCGGATATTACGGTTCAGCATATTGTCAATTGCCGTTTTAACGGACAGGGTTGGATCGTTCTGTTTGGCTTTGAGTAAAATACCGATCGAGCCTGTGAGCGCCAAACCGTTTAATCGGGCAATTCTGCGTCCTACGACTTCGTCAATGCAGACCGTTTCGATCGACCGATCGAGGGCGAGCTGTATCACTGCGGCTTCGCCCAGATCCAGTGAGTTACGGAGAAATGGTGAAATGCTGACGGGGTGTTTCTGGTGTAATAACCAATTTGCTGCCTGGAATTCTGCAACACCAAAGTTACTCAGTCCACCTTGCAATATTTCCTGCACGACTTCAAAAGGGACGAGAATCTCTTGGCAGAGTGGTTGCAGTGGATCGAGATGTCCCCAAGCAGCGACTAATGCAATCAGAGGTGAGGTGTTGATGACGATAGTTTGAGCTTTAGGCATTGGCGAGGTCAGATAGGAGTTCAGCTTCTGTAAGGTCGATCATAGAGACTCCGTAATCGGCTAACTTAAGTAAAAAAGTGACCCGATCGATACCGACTAAAGCAGCGGCCATGCCGGAGGATAAGCGTTTCAATTCAAAGAGCTTAACGGCCATGGCCCATTTGGCTTCTTGTTCAAATTGTTCTTGACTGCTGCCGATCGTGTCTGGGAAGGTTTCTGGGTAATTAATGGTTAGTTGATACATGGTTTTCTCTTGGTGGGATCGTTAAAAAACGTATGCATTTGCCCTGCTAAACACTCACCTTGACTTGCCACCAGTTTAATTTTCCTGTATCCCCCGCAATGCTATCAATCACTTCCAGTTGCCAATTGCCTTGACTTGCGCTGCCCAAGAGTAAACGCAGAGATGCCGTATTTGCCAAGGTATAACTAGTTTGAAGCTTGGTTCTAATCCCCAGAGTGCGGCCTTGGAGCAAAATCCGATCGCCACTCGGGGCAATCACGGCAATTTCGACATCACCTAGATAGGCATGATCGATGTCTACCGCGATCGTAATGTCCTGAATATTACCTGCCTCCGCCAATTTGACACTAGTTACAAGCCCTTCAGTATCGCCATCAGGAATCGCTTGAGCCGTGTTGTAAGTGGCGGAAAACGATCGTCCTGAATTTAGCACTTGAACTGAGCGCTTTTGGACCGCAAGTTGGACGGCTTTTTGAGCATTCACTTTGCCATAGCCAAACCAGTCCGATCGGCCTCCTTGCTCGTAGGTGCCTTTTTGGTAGCCAAACTGAGGATCCGGGTTCTGGTCTACAATTTTGTCGGTGGATTGCTCTAGAACTTGACGAACTTCTCGGGCCGTAAGTCTTGGATTTGCTGACAAGACTAACGCTGCAACTCCGGCCACCAGTGGGCAAGCACTAGAGGTTCCCCCGAAGGCCGCAGGTCCAGAATCTGGCGTGTAATTCCCCGCATCATAGCCATCACTGTTAGTGCGATCGGTAGTGACGATGCCCAATCCTGGAAGATAAACGTTCACTTCCGGTGGAGTTGCCACATAGCCAAGTTCCGACAATCCCACCCCCGGCGGAGCATTATTGCTGGGCGCACAAACCGAAACCTGGGGACCCCAATTACTATAGGCCGCTTTGGTGCGAAGACTGGTGGAAGCCGAAACGGTAATTACATCTGGGTGA
>JANXNM010000027.1 GCA_025354065.1 Synechococcales cyanobacterium 340R_concoct_173_sub
TGCACCCTTGGTGATTGCTAAGGAAAAAGGTATTTTCGCGAAGTATGGGCTAAAAGGCGCCGAGGTTAAGAAACAGACATCTTGGGCTAATACCCGTGACAATATAGAACTCGGCGGCGATAAAGGCGGTCTAGATGGCGCACATATTTTGACTCCCATGTCTTATATGTTGACCTCTGGCAAGATCACCAAGGGCGGCGTCAAAATCCCCATGTACATCTTGGCCCGTTTGAATCTGAATGGTCAAGGCATCTCTATTTCTAGAGAATATGCGGATCAGAAATTTGAGGTTAAAGCTGACAAGCTCAAATCGAAGGTTGATGAAATCAAGGCTGCGGGCAAAAAATTCCAATGTGCCGTAACTTTCCCTGGTGGAACCCACGATCTCTGGACGCGCTACTGGCTTGCTGCCAATGGTGTTAATCCTGATGAAGATGTGGACATTAAGGTTATTCCACCTGCCCAAATGGTAGCTAACATGGAAACCAAATCCATGGATGCATTCTGTGTTGGTGAACCGTGGAACCAGCGTCTCGTCACTAAGAAGCTCGGTTATAACGCCCTCACGACAGGCGAACTCTGGAAAGACCACCCCGAAAAATCTCTCACCGTCCGCAAAGACTGGGCCGACAAGAATCCCAAGGCTGCCAAAGCGCTCCTCATGGCAATAATAGAAGCTCAAATGTGGTGCGATAAGGACGAAAATAAGGTTGAGATGTGTAAGTTGACAGAAGCCGATCAATACATCAAGGCTCCATCGTCTGACATTCTATCTCGGATGCAAGGTGACTTTGATTTCGGTGATGGTCGCAAGCTTGATAAATCGCCGCTCTTGATGAAGTTCTGGCGTGACAATGCATCGTTCCCCTATAAGAGCCACGACAAATGGTTCGTCACGGAAAGTACCCGTTGGGGGATGTTCACGGAAGCCGATCTTGCAATGGTGGATACTGTCAACCGATCGGACATCTGGCGTGAAGCGGCTAAAGCCCTTAAAATTCCTGA
>JANXNM010000079.1 GCA_025354065.1 Synechococcales cyanobacterium 340R_concoct_173_sub
GCCCACACCGATCGTATTGAACAAATCCTCTAGTAATATCTCTAATACCTCTTCTGTCCAAGAACACGACAGTACCCACATCCAGAACAATCTAGTCAAAAAATCCACCGCTGGCACCAAACACAGCCCAGACTGGCTAGAAGCAAAATCCGTTGATCTCGGCTACAAAAAAAACTGGGCCGATCGCTGCATCGGGTGGCTCGATTGGATTTTAGTGAAAATCGAGCAAACTTTCTTAACAATTTGGCAAGCTCTAGTCACTCTGTTTCAAAGTCGATAACATTCCAGGTTAAGATACATTTCATAGATCAAACCCATCTCAAACTCTTCTTGGAGTATTTAGCCATGCTTACCCTCAAAATAGTTGTTAATGTCATTGTGGCGATGTTTTTATTGATGTTCATTTTTGGTCTCTTAAACAGCGATCCATCACGGAACCCCAACCAACGTGACCTTGAGTAATTTCTCTTGTTAGTTGATGAAAAAATCTATTCGCTATCGTGATAGACAGTTAGTGGGTTGGTTCTGAGACTGAACTAAAGAACAGATCGTTCACAGATTTATCTTCATAAGATCACTGTGCGATCGGTTTTCAGTTAAGCCTTCAGTTCTTACCTTAGCTGTCTTAATTTTTTGTGAGACATTTTCTATGCCCTATCCGGCTGTTTTCGCTGAATTGCTCAAGACCCCAGAATTCTTGTCGCAAACTCCCCCCGCCCTGACCCAAAGTGTGGCCCAAAGTGCGCCCGATTTAGCACTTCCCTTATTGTCAGAAGCACCTCAGCCCATCAGCCCGAATAGTGGCATAGTTCCCGCAGCAATCCCCTCGATCGAAATTTCTCCCAATTCCGATCGTTCCAGCAGCCCGATGCCTCCGAGTGCAGAAACTCCCGCATCTACCCGTCAAATTCCAACTAGTCAAACTCCAACCCCAACCAGTCCCGCCGTGCCGCTGCCCAGCGCAATTCAACCACTCGCCGCCGATGGCATGATTGAACTCAAAGCGGATCGACAAACCTACGACGATCGTCGCCAAATTTTTACCGCTGAAGGCAATGTTTTCATGCGGTTTCGCGATAGCCGAGTCAAGGCCGATCGGCTTCAAGTCAACCTAGTCAATCGTTTCGCTGTGGCTGAAGGAAATGTAACCTTCGTCAAAGGCTCGCAGGTCCTTCAAGGCGATCGATTCGATTACAACTTTGTCCAAGGAAACGGAAGCATTCGCGGAGCCAAAGGAGAAATCGCAACCCAAAGTACCCAAGATTTCACTGGACCCCTCAGCACTGATGTTTCAGCCAGTTCCACCATCGGCAAATCCATCAGCGATCGGATTTACCGCAATCAACCCGCCAGCATTATCGACAGCCGCATTGGTGCAGAACTAATTGTTGGGAGTGACTTTGCTTCTCTTGGGCAACAGGGGCTAGGTGGACGAGGCTTTCGACGATTGCGATTTGAGGCAGATTCAGCGGAGTTTTTTCCGGATGGCTGGGATGCAAAAAATATTCGGATTACCAACGATCCCTTTTCGCCTCCCGAGTTAGAACTGCGTGCCCGATCGGCCACCTCCCGCAAACGATCGATTTACGAAGATGAAATCTTGCTCGATAAGCCCCAACTCGTCTTTGACCAACGCTTTAAGCTTCCCATTCCCCGTAATCGGATTCTGCTGGATAAGCGACCTAAAAAAGACGTATTGCGGATTTCTCCAGGCTATGACAGTCTCGATCGGGGTGGATTTTACATCGAGCGCGGCTTCACTGTTATTGCATCCCCTAATTTTTATCTAGACATCACACCAGAACTTTACCTACAGCGGGCATTTAACAGCAGCAACGTCATCGATTGGTTTGGCGCAAAAGCAACAGTAGCCGCCAACGTAGGACGAACCCAGCTCAGTGCAGCCCTCGAACTGACAAGCCTTGACTTAACCCAATTTGAACAGCGCTTCCGGGGAAATCTTCAACTCCTTCAGCCGATCGGAACCCATACCCTAGCCTTGCAGGGAGCCTACCGTAAACGACTATTCAACAACTCCCTAGGCTTTCAAGATGTCCAAAGCACCATAGGCGCACTCCTCTATTCTCCCAACATTGCATTGTGGGACACCGGAATAAATCTCAGCTATCAAGTGGGCTATCAGTACATCAATGCCGACACCGATCGGGCTGACCTATTAAAGCCGGGGCGCACAAATAATCGAATCAATTTACAGCGGTACCAAGCCGCCACCGCCCTCAGCCGCTATTTTCGAGTATGGCAAGGTGTAGGTCTACCCCAAACCCAAACTGAAGGAATGCGCTATACACCAGCGCCCGTTGTGCCTTATCTCGATTTCATCATAGGGACGACAGGGGTTGCATCAGCTTACACCAGTGGAGATAGCCAAAATAATGTGACCTTTAGTGCTGGATTTAATGCCCAATTGGGTCATTTTTCAAAACCTGTTTTTGACTATACGGCGCTCAATTTGACCTATTCTCAAGCCATTAGAACCGGGAATTCACCCTTTTTATTCGATCGGGTTGCAGATGGAAAAATCTTAGCGGGCGGGCTTACTCAGCAAATTTATGGGCCAATTCGCGCTGGATTTCAGACCGCATGGAATGTAGATACATCCAAAGAAATTAGTACGGATTATTTCCTAGAATATAGTCGTCGTACTTATAATCTACGGCTACGCTATAACCCGACTCTATCCTTGGGATCGATTAATTTAGTGGTTAGTGATTTTAATTGGGATGGCGGTTCCGAGGGATTTAAGGATACTGGTATTGTGACAAATGGTGTTAGCCCTTAAGTCTATTCGGGTGATCTAGAGCAACAGTCTACCCAAGCTATAGTTAATAAGCTCTAGTTAATATGTTGGCAGAATCACATATCCGATCGAGAATTCGTCTACACTCAACCTGATAGGGCTGTAAATACTGAAGTGGCTTACATTTAGAGCAAATTATTTAATTCCCATTGATTCCATGGATTTAATCTGAATATGATCTATCAAACATTGCCCGCCTGGACAAGCGCCCAACCCAACCCAGAAAATCTTACTAAACGAGATGCCGAGGCTCTGCTTCAGCACTACAGTTTTGATTTGGGAAATCGTCCCTTACAAGTACTATTGGCCGAATGGCAAGCCTTGTTTTCCCTAGATTGGATCAGGTTGGCAGTGATTGAAGCCTTATATTTAGGACGATATAAAGCCGTATCTGTCGAACAAATTTTGCGCCAATGGGTTAGACGGGACCAACCTGCGACTCATTTTAGCTACGAGTTTGAACATTTAGTTTGCGATCGGTTTCCCCGAACATTGCTACCGGATACAGGATTAATAAACAACAGTCCTGAAATCTCACGTTTAGGTTGGTTCCCTGAACATGTTCCGGGATGGATAGTTTTAGCTAAAAGAATTCAGGCCGAACGACTTGAAGCATTAGCAAAAGAAAATTTAAATAAGTTTGACGACAAGTTAGTGACAGATTTCTCTTAGTAGCATCAGCCTAAATCTCGAATTAAGGCATTACCCGAAGCACAACTAGCGTCATATCGTCGGTGTTTGGATTCCCAATGCCAACAAACTCTTGAACTTGATCAAACAGATAAGTCAAAATTTCCTGTGGATCGCTATAGTGAAGCGCAGCCCAACGAAATGATTGGATCAGGTTTTCTTCATCAAACTGAACCCCCATCGGATTCGCTGCTTCCGTAAATCCATCGGTGTAATAAATAATCAAATCCCCTGGGAAGAGCTGAATTTGACAATCTTGATAAGAAGTATTAGCGTCCAATCCAATCAACATGCCTAAGGTATCAAGCCGTCCGATTGTATCAGTGGCCGATCGCCAAACAAATGGAGGATTATGGGCCGCATTGCTATAGGATAGAATGCGCGTTTTGGGATCATATTCAGAATAAAACAACGTCACAAAGCGATTAGAATTTTCTAAATCGGCGTACATGACTCGGTTTAAATGCTGCAAAATCTTTGCCGGACTGTGACCATTCAAAACCTCAGCCCGCAACATCCCTCGGGTCATGGTCATGATCAAACCTGCCGGAACCCCCTTCCCCATCACATCTCCGATCGTCACCCCCCATCGCCCAGATTTATCAACCGTTTGGCCCAAGGAACCCGCCGGAATAAAATCATAATAGTCACCCCCCACTCGACTCGCCGTTTTACATCGCGCCGCTAGTTGAATTCCTTCGATCGTAGGACAGTTCCGAGGCAACAAGCGGTTTTGAATGTCTGCTCCAATTTCAAGCTCTCGATCGAGCCGTTCTTTTTTACGCAATTCAGTTGTGAGTTCATCATTATCGATCGCCACCGCCGTTTGGTCGGCAACAAGACGCACTAACTTTTGACGCTGCTCAGTCCAGGCATAGTTTGGATCACGACTAAAGACAAAAAGCCGACCCCGTTCGTGGGTTCTAGCAACAATAGACGTTCCGAAAACCTGAATTTCTTCCCCTAGAGTTTGGATCATTTGTTGATCAATAGATGCGATCGCTGCCGGAAACTTAATCAACGCTTCGGTTGGCTGAAGCTTGGCGATCGAGGTGGTGATTTGTCGGGCAGCACGCTCGAAGGCTTGACGGACTTCTTGGCCCCAACGTGGATCTTGACAATGGATTTGCTCTAATTTCACTTGGCCATTGCGAAACATAATCAACGCACCGCCATCAGCATCCGTAACACGGGAAGCCATCATGGGAATAAGTTCTAAAAATTGGTTGAGATTGTTAAAGCTGCGCAGCGCAAACCCAAGAGAACTTAATAAATCCTGAATTTTAGTTTGCTCTCGACTGAGACGGGCAACTAATTCTTTAAGCGCCAGAATAGAGGTGCCATCCAAAGAATTCGTGAGGGCATTGGAACGATCGGTTAAGGAATAGGAGGAGGGAATAGAGGTCATGAGGTAGTGAGAGATGATAAAGAGCGATCGTCCACTCGACCTATCGAACGAAGGGGTTGAATGGTTACAGAAGCTATGGAGACTAACTATAGCCGACTATATCTGCAGCGATTTAACCCCTTTAAATAAGATTAATGCTAGGGACTGATGCTCAAGATCCCCTAACCCACAGCAGTATACACAGGTCGTTCACAATTGACAGTGATTTAGGTCGTGATTTTTTGACTTTATGTTGAAACTCTACCTAGATCAGACCAAAGAATTTGTTTCCTTCATAGAATCTAGTGAAAGAGGGATTTTGAGGCACTGAGACGATCGAGCATCCCAATAAATTCACGTTCAAAGGTGACTTGCGCCCGGTTGGTGGTGCCGCCAAGATAAAGCTGGCCTTTTTCATAAAGTCCCCACACCTGAGAATGGGATACATAGCTCATTAGCACGCTGATCATCATCAATGCAAAGCCCAAATAGACCACAGGAATACCCGGATCGGCCTTAATTTGTAACCCAGTACTGCCGACGACATCAACAATAGTGATTTTCACACCCTTCACATCCACCGACATCCCTTTCCGCACCGTAGAAATCAGTTTTCCATCCATGCCATAGACCAGCACCAGCCCCTGCATGTCTTTGACAATCAACGACACACCATCGCTACCATCGGGCTTAATGGGCACAAACGTTCCCCAGAGACGACCGCTCGGAATCTTCAACTTGCCGACGGGGAAATTTAGGACGGGGCTGTTGTTAAATTTGAGGGCAATCCCAGCAATGGACCAATCGGCTTGATACATGGTGATGCCTTTGTAGCGCATCGGCTCATTGACATGAATAGTTTTACGATC
>JANXNM010000080.1 GCA_025354065.1 Synechococcales cyanobacterium 340R_concoct_173_sub
CGGGCGTTGACGGAGTTTATTAGCCTTATGGAAACTACAGAGACATGAACTAAGATTGAACGATCGGCTATCGCGTGGGTGTTGCGATCGTCCAGTCTTCGATCGTAACTCTGTGAAAGTCTGTAGAATATTACTGCGGTAGCAATACAGTAATCCGACTGGTTTCTGTCTAAGCTGGTTGCCTACAGTATGATAAAAGTACGAGTTCATTTTGACGATGAGGGCGCGATGGTAAGTTCTGTGGCGATGACGATTATGGAGAAGCTGAAAGCCCTGCCATCCCAGAAACAGCAGGTTGTTCTGGAGATGGTAGAGATGTTGGAGCTAGATGAATTGAAAGAAATTTATCAGGGACGTTTTTTGGAGTTGCAGCGCGAGATTCAGATTGGATTGGATGCGTCAACGCGGGGTGAAGTCATTCAGGATGATGTGATGTTTTCAGAGCTTCGGGAAAAACTTCAGCGACGTAAAGCTACAACGGAACTATGACTCGAATTTGTCAATTTACAATTCCAGCGAGTCGTGACATTGAACACATTATGGATTCGATCGCAGACACCAGGAGTTTTGATGCAGCAGAGCAGTTTCTGTCTGATTTAAATGCGAAGTGCATGAAATTAGTTCAATTTCCAGGTATGGGACGACAACGAGATGAACTCTCTCTAAGATTACGGAGTTTTCCGATCGGCCAATATTTAATCTTTTACTGTTCCATCGAAGCTGGGATAGAAATTACTCGGGTTGTGAGTGGTTATCGGGATCTTGAGAGGCTTTTTGAGGATGAGGATGATCGACCTTCACTGTAGTCATCAGAATTAGCAATCGGCGATCGAAATCAAACCCGACAAACACGAAGCTTGGTATAACCGTGGGAATTCGCTGAATGAATTAGGCCGAAAAGAAGAGGCGATCGCGTCCTACGAAAAAGCGATCGAAATCAAACCCGACCTACACGAAGCTTTCTACAATTGCGCCTGTTGCTATAGCCTGATGGGAAATCTGGAGCTAGCCTTGGAAGACCTTACAACATCTTTCCGCTTAGACCCCGAGTATCGTCAGCTTGCTACCACCGATCGCGATTTGGATGCATTGCGCGAGGAAGCGGGGTTTGTTGCTTTAATTGAGAATGTAGAATGAAGAAGTAATAAGAGTTGGAATGGAGAGTCGATCGGCTTTCTATTCCTCAAAGCGTATGCGGTCTCATTGAGGGAGATGCGATCGTGTCCTACGATAAAGCGATCGAATTCAAGTCTGATTGCTAATAGCGCGGCTTACAATCCATAAAACTCAAACTTTCACCATCTAAAAATCCTGCGATCGCCATTTCCAGAACAGCTTCTACTGGATAATCAATCTTCTGTGCCCGTCGTTCAAAG
>JANXNM010000099.1 GCA_025354065.1 Synechococcales cyanobacterium 340R_concoct_173_sub
GGCGGCTATTCTGGATTTAAAATCAAAGGGGCTTTTGGGGGATCGGTTCCCTCGGACGTGACGGCAAAGGTTGAAGCTTTAATCGCCAATCCCCCGGCACCGATGGCGGCAAAACCAGGAACCCTTGAAATGTTTAATCCTTGGACTAGCTATTGTGCTGGATTACGGAAATTAGTTGATGTGGAAGCGATCGTATCTGCCATTCAAAGCGAAAAAATTCAAGTCTTTGTTGATGTGATGAATGGTGCAGCTTCGACCGGGTTAACCCAATTGCTGGGCATTGATATATCTGAAATTCGATCGGAGCGAGATCCATTGTTTGGGGGAGGTGCGCCAGAACCATTACCAAAATACTTGGATGAATTGCTCACCACTATTAAGAAAACTCAAACCAATGCCGTGAAAGTGGGTTTGGTATTTGATGGGGATTGCGATCGGATTGCAGCGGCGGATAGTCAGGGCAATTTCTTGAGTTCCCAAATTCTGATTCCAATTTTGATTGAACATTTATCAGAACGTAAAGGCTACAGCGGTGAAGTCGTTAAAACGGTTAGCGGTTCGGGGTTAATTGAAAAAACGGCGGCTTTTTATAAATTACCAATCTTTGAAACTCCGATCGGTTATAAATACATTGCCGATCGAATGTTGGCAACTAAAGCACTACTGGGGGGCGAAGAATCTGGTGGTATTGGGTATGGTCATCACATTCCTGAACGAGATGCTTTATTAGCTGCATTGTATGTATTAGAAATCGTGGTAAAAACTGGAATGGATCTGTCGGACTTATACCGATCGATTCAAGAAAAAACTGGATTTGATGCAGCCTACGATCGAATAGATTTACCATTGTCCAGCATGGCGGTGCGAGATTCATTATTAGCCAGTTTGCAAAACAATCCGATTCAAACAGTTGCCGGGAAATCCGTAGTCTCAACTCAAACAGATGATGGTTATAAATTCCGATTAGAGGACGAAAGTTGGCTCTTGGTTCGCTTTAGTGGAACTGAACCCGTACTTCGATTATATTGCGAAGCCGCCACTTTAGAGCAGGTTCACACAACGCTAGCCTGGGCTAAGGACTGGGCAAATTCAGTGTAGTGAGTTTGAGCGATCGGGTGAAGGGATGATAAAAATCTTGTCACCCGATCGGCAGCAAATCTCAATGCAAATCTCAATCAATTGAGTCTAACCAATCAAACTAGCAACTCGGAATGCAGAAGAGATCGCTCCTTCATGTAAACCATCGCCCAAATATGCACCCACATAATAGGT
>JANXNM010000125.1 GCA_025354065.1 Synechococcales cyanobacterium 340R_concoct_173_sub
GTCAAATCGTAAGACGCTGTGTCTGGAATATTCAACGCACCACAAAGGCGAGATAGTCCCAAGCGTGCTCTTACTAGTTTTTGCGCGTTTGCTAGTGAAGGTGAAGGTGGTGAAGGTGAAGGTGATGCAGCAAAAGAACCTGCGACATACGCAGAATAATCGACCGCTTCAGGAGTTCCGTCAGCCTTAACTGATACCTTTAGACCTTTAGTCGCATCATCTCCCAGCAAAGCACCATCGGTTATTGCAAACAAGTCGGGATCGCAGGCGGATGGATAAACAGCAAATTTTCCGGAGCCTACTGTTCCTCCTAAAGTCGTCATTTCAATTGCATAGTGACCAAAGGAGGGAGAGGGGCGGAATCCAAAGGTCCGATCGCGTCGAATCTGGAAATTAAGCATGATTAGCTCAGCCATTCTCAGCTTGCTATTATTAACCGCCTCAACCCCATATCCTTTATCGCCACTAGTGTCATTAGTATATTTCTGTCTCAGCGCTTCAATGTATGCTTCTGGTGGCACGTTGTAGTAATCACGAGGATTTTTATCTCCTGTACCCATTGACTTGTATTGAAATTGCTTAAGTAGCGCGTTTGGCAAAACCCGATCCTTCCCATCCGTATCTTCATTCATTAAGTCATATAGCTCTGTACCCAACTGCAACATCAGTGTTTTGTCGGTGCTTCGCAGCCCTAGTCCGCCCGCAATATTATTAATGGACTTAGTCGGGTCAAACTTCTGAACCGTATCAATCTCATAGGCAAGCATTCCAACGGTGCAAGATGCCGTCTGAATATAAGTCTTATCAGCAGTTGAAAGACTGTCGTAGGATGTACCAGCGTCTATGAGATCTAACGCACGACGAAGATTGGAGAAGTTACCCCACATGCTCAGTGCAGGATAGGGATGTATCATCTTAGCTTCTTGTTTTGGTGGGAATGCACCATCTGGATCTCCAGCAAAGTGTGCCAAATTTCGTAGGGCAATTCCTAATGACTGACCTGCTCCGATCGCAATTTTAAACGCATCTGGAGTTACGGCAGGCGGCTCAAATTCCCAACCATTGGTTCCGCGCCCCGAGAAAAAGTCTGACAACAAATCAACCGACTCAGTTGCAGATGTATTAAATCGGGTCGGGACAAAGTTAGTGGACTGACGCAAGGTGGTCGGAGTCCCTGGGTG
>JANXNM010000155.1 GCA_025354065.1 Synechococcales cyanobacterium 340R_concoct_173_sub
TGCAAACTGCGGAGTATAGGGCTGCACTGCTTCGATCGTACTTGTAAACGTAACGGCAGGTAGGAACCATACTAAAGCTAATGTGAGTCTTGAAAAGTTATTACTTAGAATACTACAAAAGCTTAGGAATCCAATCAGCAGGATAAGGTACTGAACGGATGAAACTGCAACGATCGGAGGTAGGGATAAAATTTTCACTCCAAAATAGCTGAGAATCGGTAATAGGCTTCCTAAACGATTTTGGCCCCAATAATATAGATCGTCTGGGAGCTTCAGATCCTGCGCCATAAGGACATGAACTGCATGGTCTGAGTTGAATACTGGAATTCTATAGAGTGCAAAAGCGCGGAATGATACTATAAAAAATACTGTGATCAAACCGATTGGAAGAATAGTCTTTAGATTTGATTTGAACATAAAAATTGATTAAGTAGTTAATTAATGTGGTTTAATTACAATACAAAAATTATTCATGAATGCTTGGAAATATCGATGCTTAAATTGTATAAATCCTGATTTCCTAATGAGTGCTGACTGAAGACGTTTTCGATCGTAGTAGCGTTTGTGGTCACGAATTTCCCGTTCATCAACAATTTTTAATCGATAAGAAAGAAATTCTAGTACAGGTTGTGCCCATATGGAGGGAACTGTCAGTACTAGCTTTCCGGAGGGTTTGAGTATGCGATAAATTTCCTTGAGGATTTGTTCTTCATATTCAATATGTTCTAGGACCGCCAGCATTGTGACCACATCAAAGGACTCATCAGGAAAAGGGAGACGTTCTTCTAGATGAGCCTGAAATGTTTGCAAGATTGGTGTCGAGAATTCTGGTACTTTAAAGTCAATCCCTACGCCTTTTCGGATTTTAGGCTCGATTGCTTTTAGGAAAGTTGCTTTTGTTCCACATCCAATATCCAATACCGTCGATTGCGGTGGAATTTCAGTAATAACTTGACGTAGACGCATCCAACGTAAGATTGGTTCTAAAAACGGTTCTGACATGATTTTTGTCTGATGTTTTGAGTATGAAATTGGACAGGTTTAGACTACTTTTCGATTGGGGTGAGATCTTTATTTTTGGTTAAGACTTTTAATGATTGAGTCTTGCTTTGAGGTCTGAGATTGTATTTTAAGATGCAAAAGATTGCCCGAAATCCATCTTTCCATCCAATCTTTTTCCCCTCTTTGTATGTTCTTCCGTAATAAGAAATCCCGACTTCGTAGATCTTGCATTCCATTCGAGAAATTTTTGCCGTAATTTCGGGTTCAAATCCGAACCGATTTTCCTCTATTTGTACGGCTTGGATAATTTCTCGTCGAAATGCTTTGTAGCATGTTTCCATATCTGTCAAATTGATGTTGGTCAGCATGTTAGAAAGAGTTGTTAAAAATCGATTCCCTACCATATGCCAATAGTAAACAACTCGATGAGGTTGTCCTCCAATGAACCGAGAGCCATATACGACATCGGCTTTTCCCTCTAAAATTGGCTCAATAACGATCGAAAATTCCTGCGGATCATATTCTAAATCGGCATCTTGTACAATAACAATATCGCCAGTTACAGCCCTAAATCCCGATCGTAATGCTGCACCTTTTCCTTGGTTGCGAGAGTGATAAATGATCCGATCGACTTGAGATTCTAGAGTACGAAGTAGTTCACAAGTTCCATCTGTTGAACAATCGTCAACGACGATAATTTCCAAAGAACGAATCCCGCATTTTTTTACAAATTGGATAACGGACTCAATGGTTGCGAGTTCATTGAAGCATGGAATAACAACCGAAAGTTTCACGGTAACTCACGTCTTTATGTGAAAGTTCGATGGCATCTTACCTTAGATTTGTCTGTACCGTCAAAACCTGAGGTGGGGTCGCATCTGCGGGATAAATTAAGTCTACTAACACGCGTCGTTTTTCCCCCGGCTTCATTTCAAGCACCATCAACGGCTCACCCCTTTGCCCACGTCGTTGAACTAAATGAAAATATTGGGTTTGCGATCGGTTTCTATCATCCGCATATCGCACCCGCACTGTTCCACGAAAGAAAACATTCTTAGGTAGTGAATCAAAGAATCGCAGCCCCTGTTGCGTATCATCTCGTTTTAATGGCGTTTCGATCGCAATCTGTACAGTTTTTAATTCATTACTTTTGTTCTCTAATGGCAGTACTAAATTGTATTCAATTCCATAGTTCCCGTGCGCTTCGTATGCTGTATCCAAATAGCGACGTTCCATTTTGGCGGTTTGATTTTGCCCCGTTCCTAAGCCTCCGCGATGCAACAAACTAATACCATAGGAAATTGCGCTGCCTGCTTTGGGAATCGCCAAACTAGTCGAATTACGATCGCTCAAAATACCTTGCCATCGAGATCCGATCGCAACCCCAGCGACACGTCCATAAATCAAACTCCCTTTTGTTTGGGCAATAGGTGTAGGCGTACGATCGCGAGGACTGGAAAGATTACTGGTTTGTAATAGCGATCGCCATTCTTCCAGCTTCGGTGCGCGCTCCTTGCCTTGTTCATCAGTTAGGGCAAACTTTCCCATACTGGCTAGATATATTGGCCCACTACTCCTCAATCGAAGTAATGCCGATCGGCCATTGAGGGGCGGTACTAGCGCTCTTACGGGAATATCTTGATTTAATATCAAGGCATATCCATTGGGTTCTATTGTAATTTTTACTGGAAATCCATTTTGCCGAAATCCCCGCAGCACCTCACTTCCCACCCGACTGCCGGGACCTGCATACACAGAACCTGTATTATTTTCAACCAACGACGGTAGATCTACAAACGGCGCATCCGGCTGGCTTAGATGGCTAGATGCTTGCAGAATATCGATCGTTACCGAAGTATTACTAGGGTTATGGGCAATGATTCCCAAATACAGAGTTCGCAAATCTTCTGGCGTTCCCTTAGCAATATGATGGGCAAAAATATCAAACCGTCCCGTGAACGATCGGTCTAAATGCGCAGACTCAAACTGTTTGCCAATTTTTGGAAATGTGGATAACAAAATGCCCTCTTGAAGCACTAGTTCAGGACTATTACTGTTAAAAACAGGAACATCATCCAAGCCTCCCGGCAACGCCCTTACTTCTTGCTGAGATCGTAAAATCTCTTGAGGTCCAGGGATAACAGGTATTTGGGAAATCCAGAATGAAGCAACAAAAGGGAACATAAGAAAAATCCTTAGATTACGCTGGAATTTGATTGAAGTCATCTAGTCCAATGACTTTGAAATTAGGATTTGGTAAATTTGGTAAGGTTACAACCGCTGCATACTTCATCTTATTCAAATACCAAATAGTTGGCGTTCCGGTTGCAGTATTGAGCCATAATAAATCAAGATTGCCGTCACCATTGAAATCACGAGTTCCCACTAAATCCCACGCCGAATTTGGAACTTCAGGTAAGAGCACACTCGATTCATATTGGCCATCTTTCATTTTCCAGAAAACTGATTGTTTCGTTCGGTTGTTATACCAAAGAATATCTGGGTTCCCATCGTGATCGAAGTCGGCTACCGATTTAACGCTCCAAGACGAATCTGTTACCGTTGGTAAAGCATTGCCTCTTTTGATAGTTTTACCATCCAAAAGCCAAGTGACGACTTGACCTGTTAGTGTATTCTTCCATAGGAAGTCAGCCGTGCCATTGTGATCGAAATCAGCCACATTAATGATTTGCCAATCAACAGGAACTGTCGCCAACAGACCACTATCTTTAATAGTGGCACCATCCATGAGCCAAATGACCGTTTGGTTTGTCAGTGAATTGCGCCAGAAAATGTCTGCTAATCCATCCGCATTAAAGTCTGCCACTTGATTGATTACCCATTCTGCTCCTGGAGTGACTTGAGGCGCAAAAACAGGAGCATAACCATCTCCACCCAGTTTCCAAATTTCTACCTTTCCAGTGTCCAAATTTTGCCAGAAAATATCTTTAATACCGTCTCCATTTACATCTCCCATCCCTCGGTAGGTCCAAGTTCGATCGAGTGGGAGAAGATTTGAAACTTTGTTGTAAATACCATTATTTAAATTGCCAATTTCAACAATACCGTTTTGCTGATTACGCGTTAACACTTTCGATCGTCCGGTGCCGTCTAAATCTCCCGTCCAAAGAATTTGAACATTTGGGTCTGAGAGTGCGCTAATTTGTGTCGAGCCATCCGCAGGAGATGGACTGATTTGCCAGGTGATGATTTCTCGATTTAAAGTATTGCGCCAAATTAATGTCGGAATATTAGTAGTAAAGTTTGTGCCAGTGCCGAGGAACTGGTTTCCGGGAAGAGTATTGGGTAGGAGTGCGTTGCTGCCATAGTCAATCCCCGCAGCGGTTTGCTGGAGATACCAGATTTGATTTTGTCCGGTGAGTTTATTTTGTAGATATAGATCCGTTATACCATCTTGGTTGAAATCCCCGGTTGCTTTGATTTGGAATCCACTAGCGGGCTTGGGTAAGAAGGCTATTTGATTGACAGCAGCACGTCCCATATACCAGACCACAGCCTCTCCTGTTGCGGTGTTTTGCCAGAGTACATCGCTAACCCGATCGCCATTTATATCTCCCGTAGTAACAACTTGCCAATTCCGATCTTGAACCGGAGTCTTGAGGTCAATCCCACCACTCCAAGTTCCATTAATCCATTGTTCTCCCGCAATTTTCCAAAGTACTGTACTTCCCGTTTGCTT
>JANXNM010000163.1 GCA_025354065.1 Synechococcales cyanobacterium 340R_concoct_173_sub
TGACATGGGAGGTGGTGTGGCGAATTTTCTTGAGATCTTCGGATTCGCTAGTTTTTGGAAGATGGATTTTTTCAGATTCAGACATTGTGTTCTCCAGAGAAGCGATTGGCGATACGATTGCCAATGCTTGTGTTTAAGCCCTTTAGTGTAGCGCTTATTGGGTCTGGGCAGATTTATAGCGTTGATTTTTGCTTTTTAATAGTTATCGTCCAGCCATTGGAATAGATCATAAATTTGTTTAAAGTTCAATACACAGGCTAATAGCGCGATCGTGCAGTTAGATCGTTCACTATGAGGTAGTCCTAAAGATGTGAGGATATAAAAGAACAAAGAGTCAAAATACAGGCTAGATGCTGATTTGTCTTAATTGCCATTTAGAAAAATAGAGATAAGAAAGTGATTCTTGCACTGTACTCCCTAAAACAGGCTCGATCGTCTGCCTAAATCGTCTGCCTAAAATCCTCAACCTAGACAGACTAAAATCCTCATCCCAAGCCCGATCGCACCTACCATTACACAGGGGTCCGTTGAAAGAGTTCTTCGAGGAAGCCACTGCTCCAACTGAGTTCTTTGGACGATCGAACGTGACCGCGACCACAAATACATCACAGATATTGAGTTTAAGCTGTTGTGATACATGTGATCGGTTCACCATAGAAATAGTGAACCGATCGATTCAATCTTTAAAATTTCCGATCGGTCTAACGTCTCTGGTCAGCGACTATAAGTAAATTTTGCCCCTGACCAGCGTACTTCAAAGTTCCAGTGCATTTCAGTTGTTAGCCCTTGTCTGCATCATAGTAATCCTCGTTTTTTTAGCTTGGCCATAGCATCTTCAGCAGCTTGTTTTTCTGCATCTTTCTTACTACGGCCTTTACCTTCACCATAGAATTTACTATCCACATATACCCTAGAAAAGAACTCTGGAGCATGATCTGTACCACCTAATTTTTCTGTAATATAGTTAGGCGGAACCTCTGCTCCATTCGCCTGTACGAATCCCTGAAACTTATTTTTTGAATCTATATTTGACCGAACTGCCATAACACCCTTAGGTACAGAGTCAAATAGTTCTTCTACTAAAGGACGCAGTATTTCAATGTCTTGCTTGTTATCTAAATAGTAAGCCCCAATGACAGATTCAAAAGTGCTGCTAAGAAGATTTGGATTTTGATAACCGCCTTCACGGATTGCTCCTTGTCCCAGTCTCATTCTGAAATCCAATCCAACTTCAATAGCGAACCTAGCTAATTGTTTTTCATCTACAAGTGCTGCTCGCCGTCGTGTCATTTCGTCTTCTCCTATTTCAGGATGAATCTGATAAAGGTACTCAGCACTGATGAAATTAAGGATTGAATCACCAAGAAACTCCAGTCGCTCATTATCTCCACATTCTCCAGGATTTTCATTGACATAGGAGCGATGAGTTAGGGATTGGCGTAGAAGCTTCTCATCATTAAATATCAAGAGTTTGTGCATTTTTTCTCACTCCATTAACTACAAATTGATTTAGGTACAAATGACCGCTGATGAATAGAAGCTATTAGCACGAAAGTTGTTGCAATGCCTCAATCCAGACATTTAATTCTTGTCTAGCCATGTTTCTATCAGTTAATTCCTTTTCTTGGTGAGCAATATAGGTATTTCGGAATTTATTAATTCGATCGATGATTTCCAGAAGTTTATGTCCGCTTTGAATCCAAAATTGGTTACGCAGAGCTGTAAAAACACCGTCGATTTTTGTAGTGCAATTCAAAGAATAGTCTAGGCACGATCGCAATAACCCAATCGGTGATAACCCGTTATTAGACATCAATGTACGCTTCAGGCTTTTCGCCAGATCACGATACTTTCTCTGTAATTTACGATTGACCCCATCCATATTTGGCTCAAACCAGTCTTTTTTACCATCTTTAGTAGTGGGCAACTCTGGCTGAAGAAGACGCATAATGTAGTCTTTTGCTGATTTATCGATCGCACCTAGCAAGGGTGTGAAGACTGATTCATAAGTCATGCCTTGATCTTCGCTACAGAAACCCAAGAGCTTTATAGATTGATCGGCGCGGCTGCGATAGTGAGGAGGAAGGGTATTCAGAATAGCTGGATCGATTAGGTTATTTACTGAGGCTTGCACCTTATCTGCCGAAACCAACTTGCGGCTCGATTGAGCTTTTTTAGAGGTTTTTTGTTTGGATGTCGTCATATATTGCTTTCGTTTGCTAAATAGTAATTAGCAGCGGAATATCAATAATAAGCAGCAGCAGCCCTTTCATGGAGAAACTACTAATTTATAGCCTACTGGTAAACGTCTCAAGCGCACTATCTTCAAGCCTCACACCAGTGCATATCTAGTATGCGGAACCAGCGTGTACCCAAAATAAAACCTTTTATCTAAGATAAACGCTGAGCCAGAATACTGGATATGCATTGACCTGAGAATTAAAGATAGTACCCATGAGACGAACATCTAGGAATTGATATCCGTCTACATGCCCACACCATAACCTAGCTAATTCTGATCGTCAAGATCTAAAACTCAAGATTATTTTGCGCCCATATTTCTATTTCCCGATTTCGCTCTCACAGATAAATCCAAAGCCTAACAAGTACATAGACGGACAGTTTCCGCACAAGTACCCCGATCGCCTGCTTAAGATCCTCAACCTAGACAGACTGAAATCCTGACCCCAAACCCGATCGCACTACCCTCACACAGGAGTCCGTTGAAAGAGTTTTTCGAGTAACCCGCTAGTCCAACTGAGTTCTTTAGCCAGAGCAGCAGTCCCAGAGACCGGAACTAAGCTAACCGCACAGGCTTTAAGTTCAGGCTGCTTAGACACTGGACAAGCGATCGGATGGGTCAACACATTCGCCTCAGCATTCTCCGCCCACAGCGCCCCCCAATGCATTGGCA
>JANXNM010000220.1 GCA_025354065.1 Synechococcales cyanobacterium 340R_concoct_173_sub
ATGACATCTAGAGGATTTAGTGGATGTTCACAGATGAAGTCTTTAGTCATTGTTGTAAAATCGTTCAATTCCTCAACAGTGACTTCTGCCTTACTCATCCATTTCCCTAATCGAATCCATTTAGGAAGTACGATCGGTTGACTAGAAATCACAAAACATTCAAACAGACTTTCCGCTGCAATTTCCTTAGCTCGCCCAAAACTCGGAATATTCTTCTGCGTCTTCTCCATTTCAACGTGATAGTTATTATTGGCGTACTTCCAGGTATGAAGCACAGCCGCATGTCTAACCGCTTTTGCTGGAGTGACATAGATTCCTTGTTGATTCAACGGTATTAGATGTTGTTCATACTTCGGAATCTGTTCTGGACAGAAGTAACGATACTCATGCTCTTCCGACACGCGAGTGGAATAACGATCGCTATCCACCAGCCCTAATGCATAGCAAAGCGCGTAATTATGCAAAATAGGTTCAGTCTCATACAATCGACCAATCTCACGGGTAGCGTAATAGAGATTGTCATGGAGTTCGATCGTACAGCGATAAATGTGAGTCATAGTTCTTTATTCCGCTGCTGCACTCGTTTTTTTAGTTTTTTTAATGTGTGCTTCAAAGTAAACTTTAGCCTCCTTATCAGCCTGACTCAAGATTGCCTTTAGTGAAACTTCATTCCCCAGTAGTGTTTTTACTTCAGCTAGCACAGGTTGAAAATCTTCTTCAAACAAATCAGTATGTACAATAAACTCTTGACTCATCAAGTTCTTGATTGTTGTTGTCGCAGCGAGTAAAACCTCTGACTCGTTCAATGGATCTGACGCATTGAATTGATTGTTTACTTTCATCAAATCATAGATTGCCTGCGTCCAGCGTAAGTTACTGACAATTTCACCATCAGAAAAGATAACACCAACTAGCTCATTGCGAACTCGACCCGTGCGCGTTGTTTGAGCACCATAGTGCCGTGTTCGCAGAATGTTATTGAATACGTAGAGAAAGTTAGCTTCAGTCGGATCTTTAAGCGTCACAATACTAGGAAAGAAAACCTGTGGCTTAATGTGATCCTGCTGATTGATTCGGCTTGTCACCGTTCCTTTTTCACTCATTGTCCCATTTTCAAAAGGCGCATTTAGTGTAAAAGTCTCATGAGTTTCATCAAAAGCGGTAATCGAGAATGCAGTATCAACAATAACCTTGGATTTTTCAGAACCCGAATCTCCGATCGCAAAGCCATAAATAATACAATCAGGATTATTCATTGCAAACTTAACATTGTATTCACAGTCCTCAGCCTTTACTAGATCATAAGCCCGCATTAGCTCACGTCCCACCAAACGTTCCGGTGTAGATTGCTTCCGCTTAAACATTGAGAGACGACTAATTGGAGTTTTATCCTCAATTCCAGCGCTTACCCGTGCCTTATTGAGTTCACCATCGGTTTGAAACAGTGGATAAGATTCTGTGACGCGAATGGTCAGGAAATGAACGTACTTTCCCATTGGCTTGTAGGGGATTGCTTTGTGAAATAATTTAGCTGAATCGATCGATTTAAGAAATGTCATGGTCTTCTATCTCCAATATGTAAGTGAGAATTAACGTTGAGAATTGCTGTTTATTCTGGGAGTTCGTCTGCTTCCTCCTGTTCTGAGGCTTTTTTGTCTTGATATGCTTTGTTATCCTTGTCATTTTCTAATCGATATAGGAACTCACAAGTATCTCGCAGCAGGTTTAACTGCCGTCCTGCTAATCGGGCACGATCGCCTACAAACGATTTTTCAAACACATCGCAAACGAAATATCGAGAAAATTCTAAAATGGAATCTCTCTCCTGATCACGCTCATTCCGTTTGAAGACAGCGTAGCCCTCAGCCGTAGAAGCATGGACTCGATCCATTAGTTTATTGACTTTTGCCGCAACCGAGAAGACCAAATCCTCGCCTTTGAAACCCTGTAGATCAGCAGTCAGAATAACATCGGAAGCTTCTTTAACTGGCTTAAGAACTGCATTACTTTTGGGGTTGTATCGTTGATTTGCACGGTAGAAGCAACGGTATAGCTCAGTGAGTTTTTGAGCATGTCTCAAAGCTGACTTTTCATCACACATAGTTAACGTCTCCAATTCAGGATTGAACTTGATATAAGGATCAAAACAGGGATAAAAGTGATGGGCATAGAGCTTAATTTTTTCGATGCTCGGTACATCGTTCGTTTGTTTTCTGGCCCACTTCGCCAAGTAGGAAAAGACATAGAGTGGACTCGTATCAAGGTCTTTAGCAAGTTCAGTCAACTTACCCCAATTTGCATCGTAGCCAGCCTTTCCTTGCTTGGCATTTACATCTAAATGAATTGCATAGGCAGCCGTTAGGGTATTGAGAGGAGACGATCGCGCATTCCCTCCCGAATCCTCCCAACCTTCCAGAACATGGTCGAGTCGAAAACGATCGTTCCCCAGCAATACCCGAAAAGCTTGCGGGGCACTATCAAGAAATACGGTTTCTTCAAACTCAG
>JANXNM010000237.1 GCA_025354065.1 Synechococcales cyanobacterium 340R_concoct_173_sub
TCCTGTAGCCAATCGGTCATTTGTTGATAGAGGCATTCCATTTTAGGTAGCTTTTTCAATTGCGATCGACGTTTGAAGTGCCTAATCTGTTGCCACAAAATCCATAACACAAACCCAAAACTTGTCCCCAACAACAACAACGTCAACCATCCCAAAATCCCTTGGGCAAACAACCGCACAATCCCACCGAAGAGATTGCCAAACCAATTAAACAAACCCTGAAAAATCCCCATCACAGGCGACGGCATCCAACCCGCGACCCAATTCCAAAACTGCTTCAATACAGTAAACGTTTGATCCGCTTCCACAGATGGCGGAACTAAAGGATGTCCAGGAATTGGGTCAAAGGTAAACCAGCCATACCGATCGAAATACACCTCCACCAACGCAAACGCATCGGTATTCTTCACTTCATACATACCCGTAAACGAATTGAACTGTCCCGGCAAAAATCCCGTTGTCAATCGCGTTGAGATTCCGATGCTTCTAAGCATTACCGCTAGCGTTGTTGAAAAATGATCGGGATAACCACCTTTGTATTTCGTTAGGAACGCTGTCACCATATCCTCATCTGTTGTAAAAAACGGCAAATCCTGTTGCAACGAATACCGCTGCTTAATCGCTTGGGTTAAATACAACGCCTTCTCGTAGTCGGAAGTGATGGGACTGCTGGCCGTCAATAACAACCGATCGGCCTCTTGTTTCAGCAAGCCCCTTGATTTTTCTGGCACTTGCAAATAAGGATTCGATCGATTAGTGGCGACAGATTTTAATTTGCCAGACTTGGACTTGGAACCAGGTTTAATCTCTGGAACTTTGCTTTTTGCCTTTTGTAGCTCGGCCCGATCGCGGTATGGCACTTCCGAAATGACCGTATAAGTCAAACCTTCAGACAATGGCACAGGCGCACGGATTCCCGATTGACTATCCCAAGCCACCTGCTGCGTCGGGAAAAACAACTCCCGAGGTGTCGCCAATGCAGGAATTAAATTCGGTAATTCCGACAAAATGCTATAGGTCTGCACCACTTCTTTAGTCCGCTCTATTAGACCATTCGTTGGCAAATAAAATTGATAGGCCCAACCTGTTCGATTTAAGGTTTGAGTTTTGTCATTGTCAGACAACTCCCAGCCTTGCCCGGTATAGCGATCGAACGCCTGCACTCGCCAAAATCCCTCAGCCTGCGATCGCACCCGCATCACGGTCTTCGGCTTCAATGTCCCTCGCAAATTCTGATTAATCCGATCGCCAAATCCTGAATAAAACTCATCATCCACTTGCCCTGCTCCCGTCGGCGGAGAAGTCCCGCGTCTACGACCA
>JANXNM010000294.1 GCA_025354065.1 Synechococcales cyanobacterium 340R_concoct_173_sub
ACTCCAATCTCTCCTCTTCTTTAATCCCCTTTAATCCCCTATGTCTACGGAAATCGAACGTAAATTTCTCACGATCAATAACGATTGGAAAACCCTAGCAACTCCAGTGCCCTATCGCCAAGGTTATATCAACAGCGATCGTGGCCATCACGTTTTAATTCACACCAATACCGATCCTGGACGCACTAGTGGCTTCCTCGAAATCCGATCGCCCAAGCTCCCGTTCTCGATCGAACATCTTATTCCCATCCAAGACGCGAAAGCCCTTCACGACCAACTCTGTTTTGACCTCAGAACCACCACAAATTCAGGTTGCACCCGTCGCACTGGAGCCTTGAGTACGCGAGCTGGCCATACCCTACGATCGCGGATTGCGGGCGATCGGGGGATTTTTACTATCAAAACTAAAACAGTAGGAATAAGCCGATCGGAATTTGAGTTTGAGATTCCGATCGTGGCCGCCGAGCAACTGCTGAATACAGTATGCGAACAGCCGCAAATCGATAAGACTCGGCGCAAAATTGCCCATGAAGGATTTATTTGGGAGGTTGATGAATTTGCTGGCGAGAATCTTGGCCTAGTCATTGCCGAAATCGAACTGAGCCACGAGGCCCAAAGCTTCACCAAACCCCACTGGATCGGCCCTGAAGTCACAGGCGATCGGCGCTATTACAACTCATCCCTAGCTCAAACCCCCTTCACTAAATGGCCAAAGGCTTGAAATTTTAGTTAAAATTCTAAATTCGTTTCAAAAAACTTTTACCATTCCCAAAATATTCAGTAAAATCTCGAAGACTTCATCCTTCATCCAACTGACGCTTGTCTAGTGCGATCGTTTATGCGAAACCCCAACTCGACCGAAAACTCAGCCCCCATCTCCGCCGTCCCGGTTTCTCTATACCGAGAGATTTGTGGCGAATTGCGAGAGAAATCTGGTCAAGTTGAAACCTTACAACTCAATAACCAACGCATTCTGCAAGAAAATAAGCAGCTTCGCCAAGAAATTCAACGCCTCGTTCAAATGGTGATGCATACCCATCATCAAGTCACCCAAATCTCTGAATTTCAAACGGAGCCAACCACCAACCTAGCGGAAACATCTCATCCAGCATCTAACTTAAATCGTTTTACTCCAGCCGTTCCCCCATCAGCGACACAGCCGCCCACCCGACAGAATCGGACTCAAATGCCAGCCCGATCGACCGCCGCTTCGACTATGGTTCCGTTCTCGACCGTAACCAATAAACGTGAAGACTGGATTACCGGAACCCACGTGCCACCAGCCCAGAGGTTATTTAATCAAACTGTCACCATCGCTCAAGACCTACGAGGATGGCGATTGGCAATTGTAATTAGTTTAATTATTTTGAGTGCTTTTGGGGCAGGTTTCTTGATTGTGCGCCCTTTGATTAGTCAGCCTACCTCAAAATGACAAGCTGTAGTAATGGCGATCGTCATAATTTTCTTCAAAATTTACAACTATTAGTCTGACGGATAAGTAAACACTGATACAGTATCTATGTTCCGCTGGATGCTAACACTCTATAGATAGTAATTTCTAACGATCGCTCTTTCAAGGTCTGTTTTAGTGCTTTAAAGTATTATTTCTTAAAGCAACAAGATTTAGCCTAAAACTAGTGCATTATAGGGATGAATAAATTAACAATGTTTGCATAAGGAGAGTCGGATTTTGAAAAAGGTTGAAGCAATCATCCGCCCTTTTAAATTGGATGAAGTCAAAATCGCCCTTGTGAATGCAGGTGTGGTCGGAATGACGGTTTCTGAAGTGCGCGGCTTCGGTCGTCAGAAAGGTCAGACTGAGCGTTATCGGGGATCTGAGTACACGGTTGAATTTCTGCAAAAGCTGAAAATTGACATCGTGGTCGAAGATGAACAAGTCGATATGGTTGTTGACAAAATTGTCACAGCAGCCCGCACAGGTGAAATCGGAGATGGCAAAATCTTTGTCTCTCCTGTTGATAATGTGATCCGGATTCGTACCGGAGAAAAGAACGTCGAAGCGATTTAAATTATTTTTATTTAAATCTAATTTACAGAAAAAGAAGAGCCGATCGCACTTAACGATTAGCTCTTCTTTTATGTAGTTATGGCCTGTATTTATAACTCAAGGTCTTTATAACTCAGCCACTGCCCGCTCGATTAATCGTCTTGCCAGGGTCTGAGTTCCGGTATGAGTGTAGTATTTCACCGAAATATCCAAAAACGCCCCGACATAATCCAGTTTGTCTTCAGAAATTTTCACAAACTTCTGGAGATTACTTAACACATTTTCTTGAGTCAGCCCCTTTTGATCAACAAAACCCGTCATCCACCCACTCACCGAGTCAAAGCTCTGGCCGATGAAGCCAAGTTTGTCACCGCTGTTGTTACCAGGAATGAGGCTGCTGACGCTTTTAAAGGTGTCATTTTTTTCTAGCTCATTCGGGGTCATATTGTTCAATGTCCCTAGACCTTTGCCGATGAATCCTGGTCCCAAGGGAATTAAGCCATCAAAGCAAATTAATGCAACCATCCGCATCAACGATTCTCCGCCATAGTCGCCCAGCGCCGCCAAAAAGTCTCCAACGCTGTCGCCAGGAATTCCATTAATTTGGCAATAGGCCACCAACTCAACGACTAGCTTGACGCAGAGATCAATGCTTTGGACCTTCTCGGGTTTTGGGGTCAACTTGTCCAGAAAGCCGAGAAAAGAGACGTCTTGACCGATTTTGTTGGCCATCGCCGCCATGCCCAATGCGCCCGCTGCGTTATCCACAGTCTGGTAGAGCCACATGGCCCGTTGGTAGCCTTCGCCTTCGTCGTTGTAAAGATAGACGGCACGTTCGCCGATCGCCTGAATCATCGCCTCATCACTTTCGCCCGTCACCGATCGAATGGTATTGGTGAATCCTGTGAGGTTTTGCCATTGGCCCGGAATCACAAAATCTAGGGCATTCAACGCCATAATCGTCGTGCCACCCGTGGGCAATTCGTCAACCAATTCAAAAATAGATTTACTCATCGTTCAAAATTCCTAAAATGTAAAAGCTGGGATTGCAAATACTTTGAATAGCTCTAAAACTGAAGGCGTATTATTTCAGTTTTGAGAGTCCAGTCAGATCAAATTTTTTAATCCATGCCGTTCGATCGTCCTTGTCAAAAGTCGGCGCTTTGGAAATAACTTTTACTTGATAGCGATCGCTCACTAATACGCTGGTTTGGGTCGTGCCCATATCTACTGATGGATAGCCCGCAATACTGGTCTTTGCATTGGTGAACTTGGCGGCGGCGGCAGGAAGGCTTTTGGTGTCAGTCACGGCTAGCATGGCCAACTCTTTGCCATCTTTTTTTAGCTTAGCTTCCGCGAATCCTTTTTTCTCTTGAGTGTAGACCCGCTCATAGCCGTCTTGGCCCTTAGGGAAAAACTTATTAAATTCACCGCCTTTGGTCGCGTCCTTTGCGACAGCAGGCGTAGCATTACGAGCAGTACTGTCTTTTTGAACTTGATCAAATTGCGATGGGGCTTTGGCTTGACAGCCAGCAATCGCTAAGGTAACGCACAGCACGAGAGCCATAACGCCCTTGCGCCAATCAATTCGCCAATCATGTTTGGTCATGGTTAATCTCCATTTCGGTATTTATCGAGAATCTTCGCATGAGGTTGATTCAGCCTAATTATAAGAGTATTTAAGATTGAGTGCGATAGAGGTAAAAGTTACAGTTTTATTCAGGATTTCCGTACTGTTAGATGACTGTTAAATAGCTGTAACGATTTCTAAAGTCAGAATTCATGGATTTAGCGGCTTAATTTTGAATATCCGGTTGACTTCAATAAAATCACAGGAAAAATACATAAATTCTTTAATGAATAAAAATAATGAATTCATTACTCCGATATGGTTTTTATCAACGTTCGGACGTAATATTTGAATCTAAGCTGTTCTGTAATCTGTCACTTCAACCCCACACCCAATGACCTCATCTCCTGACAACCCCGCCGATCGTGAGATTGATCATGAAATCGATCGTTCCAACTCGATCGAAGACTCGGCCCAAACGTTTCAAGCTAAAGAGCCTGAAAAAGAGCCAACATTTGTTAAGCTCGCCATGCGCAATATGGTTCGCAAGGGTGGAAAGTCATTATTTCACTTTGGACTGACGATCGTGGGCCTCTTGGCCGTTCTTGTGGGCCTTGCCTATGTCACTCGTTAGCCAAAATTTATCTAGCCCACACTTCTCAGGCTGAGTTTTCTCAACCATCAGGACCCCTGGAATGAAGGTAGACGTTAGTGTTCAAGGAAAATTTGCCAACGATTACTCCCCGCCTTGGCAAGATTGGATTACCGTGTGGATTCGAGAGCTAGGCCCAGCCAATGCTAGCGGCGAGGCGCTGCATCCGAACGACTTGTACGAAATGAGTTTACGTCTAACGGATGACGCGGAAGTCCAGAGCCTCAATCGTGAATATCGTGATAAAGATCAGCCGACAGATGTGTTGTCCTTTGCAGCGCTAGAAGTAGACTGTCAGTATGACTTACCTGTTGAAGAAGCTCTGTATTTGGGTGATATTGTCATTTCTGTCGAAACCGCAGCAAGACAAGCCGACAATCTAGGGCATTCTATTGAAACCGAACTGACATGGTTGGCATCCCACGGACTTCTACATTTACTCGGCTGGGATCATCCAGATGAACCAAGTTTATTGGAAATGTTGAATCAGCAGCGCGATTTGCTTCAGGCGATCGGAGTTGAGATTCAGGTGGAATACTAATCCCATCACTCGTCCACATCTTCGGTGCAGGGTTCAACTGCCTTTGACGTTTATTCTGTGTAGAATTCCTTATGTCGCAAGATTTATCCACTCAATCTAAACGTCCTGACTTAAAGACTGATACCAAGAAGACTGATGCTAAAATGCAATTCAAACGCGATTCGGCATGGCAAGTGGCTCCGACGCTGTGGAGTAGTTTTCGGTATGCAGGCATGGGATTAACCTACGCCTTCCAGACCCAACGAAATTTTCGCATTCATACAATGCTGGGACTTGCGGCCATTACCTTGGGAATACTGTTGCATTTGACGATGGTTGAGCTGGCGGTGATTGGGTTGACCTGTGGTGCGGTGCTGTCGATGGAGCTGTTGAATACGGCGCTTGAGGCGGTGGTGGATTTGACGGTGAAGCAGACCTATCACGATTTGGCCAAGATTGCTAAGGACTGTGCTGCGGGGGCAGTGTTGGTGACGGCGATCGTGGCGTTGCTAGTGGGTTGTATGTTGATTTTGCCCAAGCTGTGGATCGTTGTTGTGGCCTTTGTGTCAAGAGGCTTTATTTAGCAACTAGTTTTTAATAGCCAGTTTTTAACAACCTGGTTATAAATTTCAGCCTAAAGATTTCGTAGTATTATAATTTCGCCACTGGTCTTGATGGGAAAAGCGATTCTATGATCTTGGTTATTGATAACTACGATAGTTTCACCTATAACTTGGTGCAATATTTGGGGGAGTTGAGCAGCGAATTTACGATCGCTCAAGATATTCAAGTGGTTCGTAATGATGAAATTACACTAGAGCAAATTGACGAGTTGGCCCCCGATGCCATAGTAATTTCTCCGGGTCCAGGAACGCCAGATGATGCGGGGATTTCCCTGAGCGTAATTGAAAAATTTGGCCCCACGATTCCGCTATTAGGCGTATGTCTTGGACATCAGAGTATTGGGCAGGTCTATGGCGGGCAAGTGATTTGTGCGCCGGAGTTGATGCATGGCAAGGTGTCGGCAGTTTCCCATACTAACGTTGGGGTATTTGCTGAACTGGAAAACCCGACCATAGCGACGCGGTATCACAGTTTGATTGTTGATCGATCGAGCTGTCCGGATGTATTGGAAATTACAGCTTGGGTCGATGATTTGATTATGGGGCTACGACATCGAGACTATCCCAACCTTCAGGGCGTTCAATTTCATCCGGAAAGTGTGCTGACAAAATCTGGAAAACAATTGCTGCGGAACTTTTTGCGGGATGCGACGGGTCATAGCTGATGGGTCCAGATTCTGGGTTCAATGTCAAAACTGTGATTCACGATATGAAGTGCGCTAATCTGTCAGATGGTCAATCTGCTGCCTTTTTTCGCAATCTGCGATTCATAAAATGGCCTGTAAAACTAATAAAATGTGTGATGAGGAGACTAGTTTATGAAACGTAGGCAGCTATTGGGATATGTGGGAATGAGTATGGCAGCGGGGCTATGCACCAGTTTGACGGCAGAACGATCGTTGGGAGAAACAGCGCTTCAATCGGGCGGGGTATCGGTGCGATCGTTGGGCCATATGAGCTTTTTGCTAACGGGAAGCGGCCAACGTATTTTGGTGAACCCGTTCAAATCTATGGGATGTACAGCGGGCTATCCGGCTCCGAAGGTTTCGACGGATTTGGTGCTGATTAGCAGTCAGCTTTTGGATGAAGGGGCAGTAGACTTGGTTCCAGGAAATCCTCAGTTGCTGTATGAGGCGGGTGCCTATGATGTGAAAGGCATTAAGTTTCAGGGAATTGCTATTGATCACGATCGTAATGGCGGCAGACGCTTTGGGACAAATGTAGCTTGGCGCTGGACTCAAGGTGGGGTAACAATGCTCCATTTAGGTGGTGCGGCGGCGACGATTACGCTTGAGCAAAAGATTTTGATGGGTAGCCCAGATGTAGTGTTCATTCCGGTTGGTGGTGGTCCTAAGGCTTACAGTGCAGAAGAAGCAAAGGCTGCGATTAATATATTGAAGCCGAAACTAGTGATTCCAATGCAGTATAAAACTGGGGCGGCGCAGGGTGAATGTGAACTCAATAATGTCGATGCATTTCTTACCTTAATGAGCGGTGCATCAGTGCGGAAATCTGGCAGCACGATCGATGTTTCTAAGTCGAGTTTGCCAAAGGATGGCTTGGTGATTCAGGTGTTGAACGCTTAGAGAGTGTCGGAGAGTCCTTTGGTTGGGACCGAAAGACCCGATCCCCCTAAATACCCCTTGACAAGGGGAACTAAGAGTTTGATTTAATTTTTAATTTAAACTCCAGTTCCCCCTTATTCTCCGGTCCCCCCTTATTAAGAGGGCTAGGGGGATCGGGTCACAACTTATTTTCAACCCTCTTACGGTGTCACAATGTAGTTTGACGGAATTGGATTGGCTTTTCCAGCATTGACTAACGCTTGGTAAACGATCGCAGCCACTTCTGCTCGGGTAGCTTCCCGGTTAGGGTTGAGCTGAGTTAGAGATGGATAATTAACCACAATCCTCCGTTGGGTAGCCGCCGCGACAAACCCGGTTGCATAGGTCGGAATGGCAGACCCGTCTTTATAGGTTGCCAAAATCGAAACATTGCCTTCCCCAAACTGTAGGCCATTGGCCAATGCAACTAGGACTTGCACGCGGGGAATGCTTTGCTCGGGTTTAAACAAATTACCGGGATAGCCAGACATAAAACCTCCGCGAGATGCAGCAGTAATTTGGTCAAATCCCCAGAAGTTTCGAGCAACGTCACCAAATACGATCGCATCACGTTTCGGTGCGGGAGCAAAAGCCTTATTCACGATAGTGGCAAACTGGGCGCGGGTAACTGGGGCTTCGGGCTTGAAGGTCGCATCTGGGAATCCAGTAATCACACCTCTAGTTGTAAGTTGAGCAATGTAGGCTTCAGCCCAATGGCCTTTTACGTCTTTAAAAGATGAGCCACTATCGATGTCTTTGGTTGTGACAATGACATTACCTGCGATTTTTTTGATGTCCAGGTCATTGCCCATCGCAGAAATCGATTGACTGCCAGAATTATTAATGGCCAGCGCACCATTTTCTCTAATCAGATTGTTACCCGTTTGGCTGGCGATTCCGATGTCAGGCATACCATCCATCGTAACCACGATGCCATCGCGTTTATTGTTTTTAATGGTGTTGCCCCGCAGAACGGGTTGTGCTCTTTCGTTAATGTAGAGGCCATCAGTGTTTGAGATAATTTGGTTCCCATCGATTAGGGTAGTTGCAGTTCCACCGATCGCAATACCGAACCCAGTTTCTTGCATGACATTATTACGAATAACTCCAGCAGCAGCCCGAGCCACTGAGATCCCGTTCCCTTCATTTCTAAAAAACAAGTTGCCTTCAACCAAGGGAGTGGCCGTGCCCGTCATGAAGATGCCTTCACGTTGACTATTGGCGAATGTGTTGTTGGCGATCGTAGGATTATTAGACTCAACCCAAACTCCTGTACCACGAGATAACGGATTAGTAATGCTCAGGCCACGAATAGCGCTGTCCTGCATTGCAAAAATAGTGACATTTTGCCGAGCTAAGGAAACAGTATTAACTTGGCCACCGCCATTGATAGTTGTAGTTTGGCCTTTAGTGGCTTCGTCGCCGCGCAAAATAATGCCGGGTTTTAGAATCAGGGGGAAAACTTCACCAGAAGCTTCACTGTAGTTTCCCGGTGACACTTGAATTATGGTGCCGGGTTGAGCTTGCTGTAGTGCGTAAGTAATGGTTTTTAGCGGTGATGCTTCTACCTTACCCGCTGTCGCAGAATCTTGGCCTAATGTGCCATTGACATACAGCACCATAGTGCCAGCTTGGGCGACTTGGATGGCCGATCGGGTCACTGTAACAACAGGGGAGGTTGCGATCGCAGTTCCGGTCATGCCAATGAGGAAGGTCGTGGCTAGACTAAACGTTCCAATAATGGGTTTACCCTGAATATTCATACAGTTTTCTCAATACAGACTTGCCTGAGAAATATAACGCAACTGACTGAATTCGAGCCACTTAACCTAAATATTTGACAATGGATGAACTTATTTTAAGTAACTGAATTTTTAATAGGCAAGTCTTTAATAAGCAAGAGTTTCGAGGGTTTCTCGCAGGTAGGCATGAACCAGTTTATCTAAGTTTAAGCCTTGAAGTGCTTCTACATCGGATCGTTCCAGTTTCCAGCTTTTGAATCCAGAACTTTCAGAAACGACTTTTTTCAACCCTTCCCAAGACGTTTTCTCGGAAAATTCAGAATTCTGATTGGAAAAATTGGTCATAACTATACTTTGCAACCCGAAGAATATTTTATGAATAGTTGCTTGCAATATTAGCGTTATCGGAGAGCTAATGATGTAGAAAGGATCACAGAAACAATAAAGTACCCATAAATTGACGTTCGCACCGTTCACCTTCCGCAGAGAATCGGGTGAGCGATGCGATCGTGTTGGTCAATCAACTAGGAGAATTCGCGGCGATCGAACTCTATAGAAACTGAGATCCCCTAAGACTGAGAGTAGACCTCTAGGACAGGAGTCTCTGACCGAGCAGCTTTCCGGGCACGAAGCTGATGGAGCAGCATTTCCGTTTCGGCATGTATTGATAGAAAGCGCTCTTGATGGTCTGCATGGTAAAGCACCTTCATGCGCTCAACGACTTGAGCATAAACGGGGTCTAATTGGGCAGACGGCATCATTTGATTACTCATGTTTATTTCCACACCACGTTATATTAACTGTTTTTTGTTTTTCTTATCATTCGTTTACATTTTCGATTTTTAGACTGCTTGAAGTACCTTGCTAAAGGGCAGATATTTCTGCAATACAAAACCAAAATCCGTCTTTTTTCAACCATCCTGAAGAAAACAGATGATTAAATTAAGTTAGATGCAAATGAACCACACGATGGCAATCCTACAACTTTCTATTGAAAATTTGAAACATAATTCTCAACGTAGATACTGGTCGGTTGCTGTTCACCTCAAATGACGTGATGAATTGTACGGAAGTTCCAGAGTGTAAATTGCTTGTATCTACTTACATCACGTTACTTGCATGGCATCTTCCTCTGGCTGATTCGCTCTAAGGGAGCCGGAGCAAGGTAAGATGAATTTCAATTAAACTTCAGAAAAATCCCTATCGACTGTGACCACTAGCCTCTCTGCTGCTAACGATGCAATAAACCATCGCCTACCCGTCGCAAAACGATGGAATGGGCTGATTGATGCTTATCGCCCCTACCTCCCAGTGACGGATTCAACACCTATTATATCTCTGTGCGAAGGAAACACTCCACTGATTCCAGTGCCTTCGATCGCGGCGGAGATAGGTCGCGGGGTCCAGGTTTATATCAAGTATGACGGTCTCAATCCAACGGGTAGCTTCAAGGACCGAGGCATGACGATGGCGGTGACGAAGGCCAAGGAAGCCGGAGCTGAGGCGATTATTTGTGCGAGCACAGGAAATACTTCAGCAGCAGCGGCGGCTTATGCTTGTCGGGGGGGAATGCGGGCGTTTGTGCTGATTCCCGATGGCTATGTTGCGCTGGGGAAACTGGCCCAGGCATTGCTCTATGGGGCTGAAATTTTGGCGATTAAGGGGAATTTCGATCGAGCGTTAGAAATTGTTCGCGAAATGTCTGATAACTATCCAATCACTTTAGTGAATTCTGTTAATCCCTATCGTCTTCAGGGCCAAAAGACAGCAGCATTTGAGGTCGTTGATGTGTTGGGTGAAGCTCCTGATTGGTTGTGTATTCCGGTCGGAAATGCGGGCAACATCAGTGCCTATTGGATGGGTTTTAATGAATATTATGCGGAGAAGCGCTGTACTAAATTACCGAAGATGATGGGGTTTCAGGCTTCTGGATCGGCACCTTTGGTTTCAGGGGAGCGGGTCAAAAATCCTGAAACCTTGGCGACTGCAATTCGGATTGGTAATCCGGCAAATTGGCAAAAGGCGTTGGATGTACAGGCGGCGAGTGGCGGACAGTTTAATGCGGTGACGGATGAAGAGATTGTTTCCACTTACCGAAAGCTTGGTGGGAATGAAGGTATTTTCTGCGAACCTGCAAGTGCGGCATCGGTGGCGGGGCTTTTGAAGATAAAAGATCAGGTGCCGACGGGGGCGACGGTGGTTTGTGTATTGACGGGGAATGGGTTGAAGGATCCCGATTCAGCGATTAAGCATAGTGAGAATCACTTCCATCAAGGAGTTGATCCTGAGCTTGCAGCGGTCGCTAAGGTGATGGGATTCGCTTAAATAGGTTTGGATTTGAGCTTAAGTTTAAATCTTAAATAGTTATGATTTAAATGTATGGTTTCTGACTCAGCTGAGTCCTTATGGTGTGGGCTGAGCTGAGTTATTTTTATTTTTTGGTGTCAGAACATCCATTGCATCGGCTAGGGCCATGGTGAGATCTTTTTTAGTTTTCTCATGGGCTAGTTGCTCTTTTTTAAGCGCGGTTAATACATTATCTCTATCCGTCCAGACTTCAAAGAGTTTGTCTTGGAGGGCGGACATACTCGTTATTCCGTTGATTTGAAGGGCGATCGCATCATCGCTTAAGGTGGTTGAAAATTCGGGTTGGGTGCGAAGTTGAGCTATTTCAGCTTGAAGTTTGTTGATTTGGTTTTGGCGGGTGGTGACATCGTTGCGTCGTTGTTGCCCTTCTGTTTCGTAACGCGATCGCCACGAGTCGGCATTTTGTTGAGCGGCAGAGAGTTCTGAGGTTAGATCTCGAACTTGTTGCTGAAGGGATTTGACTTCGTTGAGCCATTGCACCACTTGTTTCGGGTGGGAGGTTTGTTCCGGGATGTCTGTTGAGTCAGGATTCATAAAGAAGAACAAAAAGGAAGCTATTTAGAATCATACGGGGCAATTTTGGGAATTCAAATTTAAATATTTGCGATTAAATCAGTGAATTCCATTCTTTTCTTACGCCTTTACTCTGATTTCCAATTTTGGGCAGCTTGAGCCAGAACATAAGCCGATACCGTTTGTATTTCTTCAGGAGTGAGCCGATCGCGGTAGGCGGACATATTGCCTTTGCCAACCGTGACCAAGTTAACGATCGCATCTTGGGTATCTACTTTATTTTTCTGAAGGGCTTTGAGTTTAAGATTTTTGCCGCGTCTAATAATGTTTCCACCGCCTGCATGACAGCCCGCACATTGAGCTTCAAAAAGTTGTGATCCGTTTAGGGGAATGGCTTGAGCGCTGGGAATATTAAGTAGTAACATCACCATCAACAAACCGCAGAGATATGTGGCGAGTTGGTACAATCTGGTGCGGACCATTAATATTTGGAACCTAGACATTTGATTGAGGATGAACATGTCCAATTTACCCTTACAGAACAGTACTTTAGGTGCTTTTATTAGTGTAGTTGGATTAAGGCTAGAATTTCTGGAAATGATCGTGGTTGATAAAAAAGTAACCTCAGAGATATCTCCAAGGCTACTTAAAATAAATCTAGATTAAGTCAATTCAAAATCTACAACTCCAAAGTCGAACCGATCGGTTCAAGCTATGCTTCAACCACTTCTTCAGTTGTGATTTCCATGGATGCTACAGGTGTGCCTTGCTCTTTCAGCTTCTCACGATATTTAGCAGCCATTTCTTCAGCTTGATCAAACACAGCTTGACGGTTCTTCACCATGTCACCCGGTTCTGGTTCAAGTTGTTTGGTGGAAAGCGAAATCCGACCACGTTCTGCATCTAGGTCGATGATCATCACCTTAACTTCGTCGTTCACATTAAACACACTGTGAGGCATGTCGATGTGATCGTGGGAAATTTCAGAAATGTGCAGCAGTCCACTGACTCCGCCGATGTCGATGAATGCACCGTAAGGCTTGATTCCACGAACAGTTCCGATGACGACTTCGCCAACTTCCAGGCGGTTCATCTTACGTTCGACTAGTGCACGGCGATGGCTGAGGACCAGACGGTTGCGCTCTTCATCCACCTCCAAGAATTTGAGAGGCAACTCTTCACCAACCAACTCTTCTTTCGGTTTGCGGGTGCTGATGTGTGAACCGGGGATGAATCCACGTAATCCTTCGATGCGAACCAGCGCGCCGCCTCGGTTGGTAGCGAAGACCAATGAGCGAACGGTCGCATCTTCGGCTTGAAGTTGACGAACCCGCTCCCAAGCGCGCATATATTCGATGCGACGAATGGAAAGAGTAAGTTGTCCGTCTTCGTTTTCATCCGCCAAGATGAAAAATTCACGAGTTTCATTCGATTGCAGCACTTCTTCGGGTGCGTCAATACGATTGATGGACATTTCTTGGATAGGGATGTAGGCGGCAGTTTTCGCTCCGATGTCGATCAAAGCGCCCCGTGGTTCAAGGCTGAATACTGTTCCGGCTACAACATCTCCAGGACTGAAGTGGTAGTCATATTTATCCAATAGGGCCGCAAAGTCTTCGTGGGTAAAACCGACATCGACTTTGGGCTTCGTATTCTGACTGAACATGCTAACGAGTTCCTAGTTATTTTTTGGCAAAATTCGCCTCCTGTTAGATGCGCCTGTGAAACTTGACGAAGACAATGGGGCAAAATTTACTCACATTGCATTAGTGTCTATTCCACGACTTACACCTTCATCCTGGCAAAGCGGTGGGTACTCTAATGAAGAGAACTGGCTTTCCAGGATTAACTTGGACGTTTCAAGGGTTTACAAGAGGTCGATTATACCGCATTCGTGGATTCTTTACCAGGCAGGTCTGACCTCTCCAGTCTGAAACGCCACAACATTAAGAATTTGCTAAGCGGTGAGTTGAGCAGAACACTTGGCCTTAGTTGATTGATTCACAATTTTATCTGAACATAAATTATGCAAAAATCATCGCTTAAGATATTTTTTTGGTTGACAATCAAGTAATAATGATTAACGCATCATTGTTATTCTTTTAAGTAGCGGACTCTTATTTAAACTGTGGTTTAAAGATTGATTTAGCTGTGGATGCCTTTGAGGAAATGGGTATAATTACGGGCAGTCTTAGTAACTCTGTAGATAGAATCTTTGACCGAGTTCGTGATTTAGATTTTAATCAGGCTATGCAACTACCACAGAGGACAATCTTGGTGATTGAGGATGAATTCTCGATTCGCCACCATATCGTCGAAACCCTTAGGTTAAATCACTTCCAAACACTTGACGCTGAAGATGGTGTATTGGGGTTGACTTTGGCGCGTCGTTTCCATCCAGATTTGATTTTGTGTGATGTGCAGATGCCTCATGTGAATGGCTATGATGTCTTGGCGGAAATTCAGCAGGATCCGGATTTGGCGACGATTCCGTTTATTTTTTTGACGGCGAGGGCGAACTATGATGAGGTCCGTCGTGGGATGAACCTGGGGGCGAATGATTATTTGCTCAAGCCTTGTCGGAGCGGGGATTTGATTGCGGCGATCGAATCGACGATTCGGAAGCACGAGATTATGAATCGGAACCATTTGAGGCAGGTTCGGGATTTTAAGGTGCAGATTGCTCAGATTGAGAATTGGGATATGATGACGGATTTGCCGAACCGATCGTCGTTTCGGGAGCATTTGAGAAGGTTGTGTAATCGTCCAGATGGTGACAGTGATATCTATTCTGTGGCGATACTGTCGATTAAGGTGACGAGCTATCGCAATGTTTGTTTGACACTTGGTCAGGAGTCGGGCGATCGGTTTTTGAAGTTGCTGGCGGGTCGGTTGATGATTGCGGCTAGTCCAGGATTTGTGGGTCGATTGTCGGAGGACGTTTTTGGGGTGTTGTTGGAAAATGCGGGCAACTCTGCGACGATTAGTGAGTTTACGCAGACCTTATTAAGTATGTTGAATCTGCCGTATCCGCTGTTTGAGCAGAATTTACGGCTTCAGTGTCATGTGGGCATTTCGGTGTATCCGCAACATGGCTTGAATATGGATGTATTGATCCTTCAATCTAATGTGGCCATGACTTGGTGTTGCGCTCAAATGACGACGGGGTTTCGGTTCTATAATCCGGCGATCGCAAATTTGGAAGCGGAACGGCATTTGATGACGACGGATTTGGCAACAGCGATTGAGCGATCGCAGTTGGAATTGTATTATCAGCCGCAGATTGATTTGGCGACGGGTAAATTGATTGGAGTTGAGGCGTTGGCACGGTGGAATGATCTAAAACGCGGTGTTGTATCGCCAGAATCGTTTATTGAAGTAGCGGAGGAGTCGGGATTGATTGTGCCGTTGGGGGAATGGGCATTGCGATCGGGATGTCAGCAGTTGAGGGCTTGGTCTGAGCAGTTGACTACGCCAATTACGATGTCGATTAATTTATCGATGCGTCAGTTTCAATGTCCGAAATTGGTTGATCTAGTCAAGACTGTGCTGGAAGAGACTGGTCTGGATCCAGGAATTTTGGTGCTGGAGTTGACGGAAAGTTGTGTTATGGAGACTTTGGATGCAACGGTGCAGAAGCTGTTGCAGTTGAAAGCTTTGGGGGTGAAGTTGGCTATTGATGATTTTGGTACTGGATATTCGTCGTTGAGTTATTTGGGACAGTTGCCGATCGATGAGTTGAAGATTGATCAGTCATTTGTGAGACAGATTAATTGCGATCGGAATGCAAGGTTGATTTCTAGCAGTATTATTTCGATGGCGCGGAGTTTGGGGCTAAAGATTGTGGCGGAGGGTATTGAGAATCAGGAACAGTTGGATTTTCTGAAGACTGGCGGTTGTCATGTGGGGCAGGGCTTTTTTTATTCCAAGCCGCTAACATCTACAGAGATGATTCATTGGTTTAATCGCTTTCAGGGAGTGTTGTGTTGACAAGTGTTTTTAATCTGCCTCTGTATGAGGATTCACTTGCGATAGTGCTTAAATCAACTTAACCCCCAACGCCCTGAGAAACTGTTACGCCAAAGGGAATAATCCAATCCTGAGTTAGTTTCAATTCCAACGTTTGACCGGGTTGAATCGTCGCAACCTTCGGAGCCGTCACATAGGCCGCGATCGCCCCTGCTGCTGCTCCACCGATCGCGCTGCCCCCACTCAATCCACCAATCAACACGCCAGCCAACACGCCAATCCCCGAGTTCTGAAGCAGACTTCGTTCAGAAGGACTTCGCGCTCCCCCTAAATTGGGAGACTCCGCAATCAACGAGATCAATTGTCCCTGAATTACAATAGATTCCGCCACAAATCGATTTGTCCCGCCTTCAAACGCACCATAAATCGTTGTTCCTTCTGGCGCAATTGTCATGCCGTTACGATCGCGAATGGCCGATTGAAGCACCAACATTTCCTTACGTGAACCATCTTTGACGCTCAAGGATGAAATTCCTGTATACCTTACTGTTAACGCCGTTCCCGAGGGCAAACCCTTACGTCCATCATTAGCCGTCATCGTCATAATGTCAGTTGTTGGAACTGTTGCGAAAATGGGCGTAGGTTGCGATAACTGGGGTGGTGTCGCCAAGCGTAATGGTTGCCCAAAACTAATCACATCAGGCTGCACAGATGACGGACTGGATGCGATCGGATTGCGGTCTACGGGTTGAGCAATGCCTGATGGTGGAAAAATACTGGGCTGTATCGTGAATTTTGGCACGATCGGTTGCGGCTGTATTTGCAACGGTGCGGGTTGGGGCACTCGATCGGGCAATGGAAATGCCGTTGGGGTCGAATTTGGGATTATCGTCGGGACTAGGTTGGGGACCACATTTGGTACGATCGGTTGTTGGACTCTGGGTTGTGCTACGGGAGAAATTGTGGATAGCGGCGGTACTGAGACGGTTGTGGGTTGAGGCACAGTCGGTGTCACCGTCGGCAATGAATCCGGCAGGACCAAGCCATCACCTGCTTTTGCAGAGATTTGGGAATCTGGACTGAAGAGTATAGTTGGGGGAGTGGGAACGTTTGGGAACAGAGTGCTGGGGGGCGGTGGAACATTTACAACTTGTGATACCGAGGTAGGAGAAGGGTTTGGTCGTTCAAAGGTTAGAACTTGTGATACTACTTCTGGCGTTACTTGTGATTTGACTTCTGGCTTTGGTGTTTCGATCGGTTTTGATGTTTCGATCGGTTCTGCGATCGAAATTTTTGGAAGCTCCATCGTCGGTTTAGGAACCTCAATCGCGACTGATTTCACCGTTTCTAATTTTGGTGGTGTTGGCTTTACGGTCTCCAACTTTGGCAACACGACTGGCTTTAGAGAACTGTTTGGCGACCCAATTGCAGGCGACACAGGAGTAAAACCAGTAGAACCGGGCTTCTGCGAAAGCAAAACTGAAGACATTCCCGGTGGCAACTCTTCGAGCTTTGGCGGAGTCGCAGGTTGAATGCTCCCCAACCGAGAACCAAGACTAGGAGCAGAAACATTGCCAGAGTCATCCGATTTTGCTGGGGAAACTGCGATCGAAATGCTCTGCGAAACGGGAGCCGTTGGCACTACTAGCGTTTGAGTCTGGGTTTTAAGCTGGATTTGAGATGGCGTGCTGCTTCCCGGCGTGCTATTGGCTGCCCCACTTCCCGAACTATTAATCAATGGGCGCAAGGTCCAAACATCACTCATCCCCCTATTACCATCCCCTAGCCGATCGATCGCCACCTGACCTTTCGCAAACACCGTACTCGGGAACATGTATAAAGTCACCCGCGTGAGCAACGGCTGAAGCTGTACTACCGTAATCCGTTGAACGAGGCCGGAGGTATAGCTCATCTCTGGGGGGGCATTTCCAATTTGCGTATTGACTAAATCCACCACAATTCGCGCAGGCTGAGCCATTAAAAAGTGACGTGGTTTAACGCCATCTTCGATTTCAAATTCAACTTGCCCCTTCTCTGGATCATATTTCCAGCCATCAATTCCCATGGCGATCGCACTACTTCCGATCGTCAACACACCGCCCACCACCAAGACGGCCCCAAACGCGATCGTTCCCAATCTGTTGATTACGGTTTGGGTAATGGTGAAGGGAATAATTTTCTGTGAAGAGGAATCGTTAAAGAAATTACGCAGCAATGTAGATGGCATAGGGTCAAACCTGGAATTTCCGCGTGACGGTGGCCGAAATGAGGAACTAAACGCACGGAGAATTTACACCTAGCGACGCTATATCTAGCGCATATTCTCTCAATTGCCTACCAAGATAGCCCCAAGTTTTGACTTTGCACGAAAATCTTCGGACGATCGATCGAAATCCAGTAATTCAAAGATCTCAGAGCCTGATGGACTGAATATTAAAAAACGATCGCGATCGGCCCTCGAATTGAATTAATTAGGGCGATCGAG
>JANXNM010000296.1 GCA_025354065.1 Synechococcales cyanobacterium 340R_concoct_173_sub
CATTGTAGCTACAATTTATCGTCACAGTAACTGTATATCTGTAAAATTTTCAATCAGCCTAAAGGCATCACATTGAGTCTCAACACATAATGCAGAGGGCAGTCCGATCGTATTCATGGACAATCACATCTCGCATTCCTGCCATTTCTCGCTAGGGAATTTCTGGATGTTGCTGACAAACTTCTTGAGAAAGCCGTTTAGTAGCTTCACCAATAATTGTAATTTGGTAAAGGATTGCTGATAGTTTTTCATCATTGATTTCCAACTCTAATTTGCTGATTCCACTGGTGTAGCGCAAAATCCGTCTAATAGCGTTGGCAATGTCGATCGGAGATTCTTGATCAGATTGCATCAATAACTTGGGCTAATTCTAAAATATTCTTGCGTCTTAACCAGTTTTCGCTGCGTTTAATTGCAGATTTCATAATTAAGTCTACTTCTCGGTTGAAAATGACTTGCAGTTCGTCGTGCATTTGCAGAGTTTCGGCTAAACCTCGCTTAGCCGTCAAGGAAAAGGTTACGAGAATGTCAATATCGCTATCCGGGCGAAAGTCTTCTCGGAGGACGGAGCCAAATAAGGCAAATTCAGTCACTTGCCACCTTTGACAAAATTCTTGTATCTGTTGCATTGGTAGTTCGATCGCGGCAATCAGTTTTTGATCCGTTTCCCCGACGACGGGATTAAATTGGGCATGAAAGGGGTACTTCATAGCACTTCAAGTTTCTTATCTCTTCAGCATAGCAAGACCCTAAACTTTCTGTATCTAGTCCACTGCACTTTCGACAATCTCAGCGATCGCACTTCACCAAAATTCGACCCCTCGTTAAAGCAAAAAATTCAGATTTAAGCCTTTAAATTTTTAGAACTGAAATTGCTGAGATTAAGATACTGCTCCAACCGCCTCGATCGCCTCCCCTAATGCGATCGCCACATGGAATTTCCTCACATCCACCATCACTGAAGCGATCGCCCTTTCCTTAATCTACAATGAACCCACTGAAGTCGCAGCGAGGTCAACCCATGTCAGTCCGACAGCCCCGATATAGCAAAGAAGAATTTGCCCAGCGCGGCGATGCGCTCTATGAATCACAAGTGCGCGCTCAAGTCGAAGAAGGCAATTACAGGAAAATAGTGGCGATTGATATTGAGACCGGAGCTTTTGAACTTGCTGATGCCCCGCGCGTCGCCGTAGATCATCTTTACAGTCGCTATCCTGATGCACAGCCTTGGGTGATTCGGATTGGACATCGGGCAGTCTTTCGGATTGGGAGTCAGAGTTTGAGGCAATCGAAATGATGTTTGGAGTAGTAAGTGAGAATTGTGAGGCGATCATCAAAGTTACGATCGGTCCCGCTGACGGGCCTAAAGTTACGATCGATGCACTCATTGATACAGGTTTTACAAGCTTTCTGGCTTTACCACGATCAACGATTGAATCCCTCAGACTGCCCTGGCACTTCAGCGACGTTGGGACATTAGGGAATGGAAGCGAAGTAATTTTTGAAGTCTACACAGGCCATATTATTTGGGATGGCGACATTCAAATTATTGATGTTGTTGCCTCAGAAGCGATGCCTTTGGTTGGAATGGGTTTGCTGTACGGGTTTAAGCTACAAGTCGAAGCCGTTGAGGGTGGCATTGTAACGATCGAGACCATGCGTTAGCCAAGCTTCTCCGCGCAAGATCGCCCTAATCAAAACCGCTTGAACCTAGGTGGCCTTCCTAAAATAATGGCTAATAATGGCGTAAACCCAAAATCAAGATGCTGCCTCAACCGCCTCGATCGCCGCCTCTAATGCGATCGCCACATGGGTCCAGTGTGTTCCACCTTGGCAAAACACCGTGTAGGGTTCCCGCAATGGGCCATCTGCTGAAAATTCCGAGGTGCTGCCGTCGATGAAGGTGCCGCCTG
>JANXNM010000298.1 GCA_025354065.1 Synechococcales cyanobacterium 340R_concoct_173_sub
CCTGAAAATGAACAAGAACTAGCCACAAGATTTTGGCGATCGCAACTGGACACTGCAATCGGTAAAACCGGAATCCAAGCCTCAAAACTCGTCCGTAGATTGCTCGATATTTATCAGCTTGCGGCCTTTTCAGAGACAAGATTAGAAAAGATTCCAGCCATTCTGGAACAAGGATTAATGGCCGAGTCGCCAGAATTAGTACTACCGCCTGACATAATCGGCACGATGCTTTTGGACTGGCGATCGTGGTGTTTAGAGCAGGGCTTGCTCAATTACGGTCTGCTCACTGAACTGTATGCTCAGAATCTTTTGTCAGACCCACATTATCAATTGCAATTGCCCTATCGAATTCAGGCTATTTTTGCGGATGATGTAGACGAATATCCGCCCGTGATGCGATCGGTATTTCAGCAAGTGTTGACCTACGAAGCGCCTATTGTCTGCACCTTTAATCCTAATGGCGGCATTCGGTTGGGCTTAGGTGCGGATCCGGCTGTCATGGAAAGAATGGCAGAAGACTGGGATCGAATCGATTTGTCGCCGCGCCAAAATTGCTGTTTTACGATGGCTGGTGATGAACTATTAGATCTCGTTACCACGCCCCTCTTTCTACCGCCGCCGCTTCCATCTTGTATAGAAACCATCCAAACCACAACCCGCGCTCAACTTCTGCGTCAGACCGCCACCACTATTACTCATCGGATCAAATCCGGCAAAGTCCGTGCCCAAGACGTTGCCATTGTGGCTCCTGGGTTTGATCCAATCTCACGCTATGCCCTGACTCAGATGCTGACGGGCCAAGGCATTCGGGTCAAAAATTTAAATGAACAGCGTCCTCTAACCTCCGTGCCCCTAGTCCGATCGCTCCTCACCTTACTTACCCTAGTCTATCCAAACCTGGGGCGTTTGATTACCCGCGATGGCATTGCAGAAATGTTGGTCGTCCTGAACCCAAAGATTGATCCGGTCCGATCGGGCCTGCTCACGGACTATTGTTTTGAACCTCATCCCGATCGGCCACGTTTATTACCGAGTAAGGTTTTTGAGCGATGGGATCGTTTAGGCTATGACGGAATGACGGCCTATGACGATCTGATTGCTTGGATTGCGATGCAGCAAGATCAACTAGCCGCCCGTCTATTGGCCAATCCGATTGTTCTGCTCGATCGGGCGATTCAAAAATTCTTTCTTGGCGGTGCCCACTTGCCCTTTGAACAGGTCGCTAGTCTGCGGGAATTACTCGACACTGCGCAGCACTACTGGGAAGTGGAAACTCGAATTCATAAATCTGACAAAATTAAAGGCGATTCCATGGTAGCCGCTCAGTCCGTACGATCGTTCATTCAACTTCTGCGATCGGGGGCTGTCACCGCAAACCCTTATCCAGTCCAAGCGATCGGCAGTGCCCAGGATGCCGTTACGATCGCGTCAGTATTTCAATACCGTTTGAACCGAGAATCCCATTCCTGTCAATTTTGGTTTGATGCTGGGGGAAGTCGTTGGTTGACGGGCGTAGATGCTCTGTTTGGGTCACCGTTATTTTTAAGCAATTGGTCCGGCACCCAATGGGAAACAAAAGATACGTTGAAAATGAACGAACAGCGACTGATTCGGATTGTGCGGGATTTATTGGAACGATCGTCCGATCGAATTATTCTCTGTCACAGCGATTTAGCAACCAGCGGTCAAGAACAACTGGGACCGCTATTGTCTATCATCAATGCCGCCATGAATGGTCTTTAACCATCATAAGAATGTTCTTTCTGGAGGACGGAAATTAGGTATGAT
>JANXNM010000299.1 GCA_025354065.1 Synechococcales cyanobacterium 340R_concoct_173_sub
CCCGATCAAACCTTTGATGATTGGCGATTGAAGGGCGTGAGCGCATATTGTGGTGGGCTTTGGATTGCGGCGTTGGAGGCGGCTTGTGCGATCGGACATATTCTCAATGAAGATGTTAGTTTATTTGAACAATGGGTCAGACAGGCGCGGTCCGTTTACCAGGATAAACTGTGGAATGGATCGTATTATCGGATTGATAGTGAATCGAGTTCTGATGTGGTGATGGCGGATCAACTGTGTGGGCAGTTCTATGCGCGGCTTTTGAATTTGCCGGATGTGGTACCGATCGATTGTGCAAATACGGCATTGAAGACTGTCTATGATTCTTGCTTTGTGAAATTCAATGAGTATTTAGCATCCGGTGGTGCGAGTGGGAATGATGGGCGGATTTCCGAGGGCGATCGGGTCTTGGGTAAATCTACGTTGCCGATCGGTGCAGCTAACGGTGTGCGGCCCTCAGGCGAACCGGAGAATGCGAATTCAACTCATCCTCTAGAAGTATGGACGGGAATTAACTTCGGGCTTGCGGCCTTTTTAGTGCAATTGGGAATGAAGACAGAAGGAATGGCGATCGCGGAGGCGGTTGTGAATCAAATTTATGAGAATGGTTTACAGTTTCGGACTCCGGAGGCGATCACGGCCAATGCGACCTTCCGGGCTTGTCACTATTTGCGGGCGATGGCGATTTGGGGAATTTATGAAGTGGAGAACTTTGATTAGAAGTAGGGGGAATAATTTCATGAAATTATGATTAAGTAACGATCGTTCCCCCACAATCCTCTAAAATAATAGTAAGTGATATTAATCGTTAAATATTTTAGATATTTCCTGCTATGTCGAATCCTACAACCCCTAATGTTTTCAAAATTGCAGGGCAACGTATCAAATTTTTAGGGATTACGATCGGGGCTTTGGGGGCAGGACTCGCCATTGTAAATCTTCCCATTCCCGGTATTCGAGAGACGATCGGTCGAAAAGCTCCGATACTGCTGCTGCCCAGTATTGCTAGTTGGGATTATCACTACCAAGAAGGGATGGTAAATTTACAGAAAGCCGAACAATTGATTCAAAATGCAAAACATCCTAATGATTTAGATCGGGGCGATCGAG
>JANXNM010000309.1 GCA_025354065.1 Synechococcales cyanobacterium 340R_concoct_173_sub
CTCTAGCGGGTTGGAGGTGAGGGGAACTACTGCTGAAAGACGATCGATTTCCGATCGATTTTTTCCAATAAATCCTCAAAATTTTCATAGTACATTTAGACTATTTTTAGCCTTTGGACTTCTGTGTGTTCCGCAGTTAAACAACATTAATTAAATTGATTTGTTGAGGTGTCTAATTTTACAGGGCACTGCTAAAAATCGATAACGGTAACGCGTAACGTAAACGGTAACAGTCCAATAATGGGCGTTACTAGGGCGTTACTAGGGTGTTACCCGTTACCGTTACCAGTTAGATGAGCGCCTGTAAGTCTTCCCAAATCTGGTTACGATTTAGCTTCAAATATTCACTTTGACGATCGTTTTTTGCCCTATTCAAAAAATCTGATTTTTTGATTTCTTGCCCTAATTGTTGTCTGTCTACTGCCCATTGATAAGCAATAGATAATGCCTCTTTTCTGTCTTTGTCTGGGATTTCCTCTAAGAGTGCAGCAACCGGATCGCATGAGCCAGGGATAAGCGCCTCTAACAGCCCCATTGATAGAACCTCGTGAACATTCGCCTGATTCCATGCACGGGCAAGGGCGGCGGGTGTGTCTGGGATTGGTGATGGTTCTAGTTTTGGCAGATCACCGACTGGCAGCCATTCACCGTTGAGATAGCAAATCCGATCGATCTCATGAGTCGCGCATAATTTCACCTGTTCATCAGTCGGCATGGTCACGCCGTCGAAGTTGTAGGTAACTTGGTTATAGAGTGCCTGATTGAACGGAATTTCTTGACCATTCCATTCAGCAGTGCGCCCTGGTGCGATGGAAAATAGCATTAAATCGAGTGATTTGACCGCCTTTGCCGGACCCTTGAGAGAGCCGCTCACCAATTCAGGGCAGAGCGCCCATATCGCTTTAGCTCGCTTCATTCCGGTGGAGGTGAGTGCGCTTATCCGTCCAGCGACCAGACAAAGATATTCGTTAACCTCTGCATCCCACCGACCAAAGCGCGAGCCGACGTAACTAATTTCGTCACAGACCATAACCGCGTTCTCTTCTGCCCAAAAGTCGTTAAGGCATGAAATCGCTTGTTCTAGCAAGGCTTTAGCTTCATTCTCGTCCGTAATTGAGGCCAGATCTCCAACAACGGATCGCGTTGCATGTTCCCAGTAGTAGGAATCTTCAGTACCATATGAGGCGAGATTGACGTGGTAGACCTTCCAGTTTCTTGCG
>JANXNM010000328.1 GCA_025354065.1 Synechococcales cyanobacterium 340R_concoct_173_sub
CGTCTTGGACAAGAAGCACGTCGCATTCTGGAAACCCAACGCCGACGCGAGGCCGAAAAGATTGTCGATCGGTTTCAATGGATTGGTGCGGGGGTGATTGCAGTAACTCCGGTTCCGGTGGTTGATTTGTTGGCAACGGCAGCGGTGAATGCCCAAATGGTGGTGGAACTGGGTAAGGTGTATGGCTGTGAAATTAATAGCGATCGGGGCCGAGAATTGGCGATGTCTCTGGCTAAAACATTGGTGAGTTTGGGAATCGTTAAAGGCGTTATTTCCTTGGTGGCGGCTGTGTTGCAGGTGAGTGTGGTGGGGTTTCTGGTGGGTCGGGCGATTCAGGGAATTAGTGCAGCGTATTTAACCCGGATTGCTGGTCGCAGTTTTATGGAATATTTCCGCCAAGATCAAGATTGGGGCGATGGCGGGATGGCGCAGGTGATTCAGCAGCAATTTCAATTAAATCGTCGGGATGAGTTTGTTCGTGAGTTTGTTCAAGATGCGATCGATCGAGTTGTTCGGCCTTTTAAATTAGAAGATGAATTGAAAGAATCACCTTTGATGCGTCCGTTTATGAATGTGTTCAAAAAAGAGAACGATCGGTAATGCGACTGAGGATCTTCTTTTGCAGCAATTTCAAGTCTAATACCTCGTCCCATTATTTGATGCGCTATGTTCTTTGTTCCTCCGGAGCGGATTTCATAGGATTGAATCGTTCACCACTACCGATCGGCCTAACCAAGGCTCACCTTTGCTAACGGTAAATTGAGCCGATCACTTTACGGGTCTGATACTTCAGAAAATATTTTCTTAGCAGTTTTTCCACAAGTATTCACAAACATACCGTCAAATGTTCCTCCCACAATCCCTCCGACTAGTGGCACTAATTTCATGAGATTAATTACACCTTTTTCGCCCGCCTTTGTGATTAGTCGGAAGCCAATTTTCTTGTTGATTTCAATAAAAATCTTTCCAGGTATTTGCTTAATCAAATTCTGAAATACCTTAGTCCCAATAGCGATGCCTGCAGTTTTGAGAATCTCCTCTCCGGCTTCACCCAGTAAACATAACAAAATGGTTGTTCTTACTTGGTCAGAGTGAATGTCATAGCCCCGGAGATAGGCAATTGCAGCAGCCGTATTTGCCGAAATTGCATAAGATGCAGCTAATCCTGATGGAATCATAATAGGCATAGCTGCAATGCCACCCAGTCCAGTAATAAAACCTGTACCAACAGCATAGGTGGTTCTCCAGGCAATAATCGAATTAATGGCATCCTCAATGCTAGCGGCATCATTCAAGTGATCTTTCGCAACCTCCTCTGCAGAGGGCAGAATTCCCAACCCATTGATCCCAGCATTAGCAATCCATTCAAGAGTAGTCTGTATTAGATTACTGTTGTCGTTACCTCTAGTAACCATAAAATTCTAGTGTGCAGGTTGCTTAATGATGTACACCTTTAGGATGCCCAAATAACAGCGCGTAAGTTACCGAATGGCTCGTGTACTATTGTCAAAACGGTGATATATTTCCTATGACTTTCCCAGCCTTCGACGAATTTTGTGAACTTGCAACTCAGGGAAACTTTGTCCCCCTGTATCAAGAGCTTGTAGCCGATCTAGATACTCCCGTTTCAGCCTGGTATCGTGTCTGTCGCGATCGGCCCTATAACTTTTTATTAGAATCCGTTGAAGGAGGCGAGGCGATCGGTCGCTATAGTTTTCTCGGCTGCGATCCATTGTGGATTATGGAAGCGCGGGGAAACAGAACAACCCAGACCTATCGTACGGGCGAGGTTAATATTTTTGAAGGTGATCCGTTTAAAGCATTAGCCGATTGCCTTGCTCCAGTGCGTCCCGTGAAAGTCCCAGAATTGCCATCAGGAATTGGTGGATTATTTGGTTTTTGGGGCTATGAATTGATCAACTGGATTGAACCAAAAGTGACCATCCATCCCGCAACCGCCGACGATTTGCCCGATGGTCTCTGGATGCAGATTGATAGTTTGCTCATTTTTGACCAAGTGAAACGTAAAGTCTGGGCGATCGCCTATGCAGATTTACGAGGTGGTGATCTGAAAAGTGCCTATGAAAATGCCTGCGATCGGGTCTCTAAATTAGTAACAAAGTTCCAAAGTCCATTGAAGGACGATGCAAAACAATTTCATTGGAATTCGCAACCAACCGGTGAATTAACCATTGAAAGTAATTTCACTAAAGCCAGTTATTGCGAAGCAGTGGAAAAATCTAAAGCTCACATCAAAGCAGGCGACATTTTTCAGGTAGTCATTTCTCAGCGGTTTTCAACGGAATTCAAAGGCGATCCATTTCACCTCTACCGATCGTTGCGTCTTGTCAATCCGTCGCCCTATATGGCGTATTTCAATTTTAAAGATTGGCAGATCGTCGGGTCGAGTCCAGAAGTGATGGTCAGGGCTGATCATACAAGTGATGGAAATGGCAAAATTGCGACCGTCAGACCGATCGCCGGCACCCGAAAACGCGGTAAGAATCAAACAGAAGATCTTGCGCTAGAAAAAGAGCTGATGGCAGATCCAAAGGAAGTCGCAGAACATGTCATGTTGGTAGATTTGGGCCGTAATGATTTGGGCCGGGTTTGTGTGAATGGCAGCGTCAAAGTTGATGAACTAATGGTAATTGAACGCTATTCGCGTGTAATGCACATTGTTAGTAATGTGATTGGAACATTGCGCCCCGATAAAACGGCCTGGGATCTACTAAAAGCTTGCATTCCTGCAGGAACCGTAAGCGGTGCGCCAAAAATTCGGGCCATGCAAATCATTAATGACCTCGAACCTTGTCGGCGCGGAGTCTATTCCGGAGTCTATGGCTACTATGACTTTGAGGGACAATTAAATAGTGCGATCGCCATTCGGACTATGATTGTGCAGCCCAATAAACAGGGAACCCACACAGTTAGTATTCAGGCGGGGGCGGGGCTAGTAGCGGATTCTGTTCCGGAAAGTGAGTACGAAGAAACCTTAACTAAAGCACGGGGCGTAATGGATGCAATTCGATGTTTGGAATAAGTCTTTAAGATAGCCGATCGTAAAAACAGTATAAATGAAGCATAAAAAAGCCCGACTAAATTAACTATTCAGTCGGGCATCTTTAATTATAGGCTCTGACTTCTAGCTCTTATGGGTTGCGATCGCACCTGCCAACAGAGGCAACGTCGCTACATCAACCGGAGACATGGCAGGAACAAAACTAGGGACTTCCAGTTTTGCATCTTGCTTAGTCAGCTTGTTGTATAGACGCTGAGTATTCGGGAAGTTCGCCGCAGGTAGGGTCAGATAGCGATTGTATGGCACCACATCTTCACCAAA
>JANXNM010000050.1 GCA_025354065.1 Synechococcales cyanobacterium 340R_concoct_173_sub
CAAGGCATGAATGGCTTCACTGCCACAACAGGCGGACGTGGCATCGCCCTAGATAAGTTCAGTGCCCCCCGAATCGCTATCAACCCCAAAGACCCCAACGGAGTCGTCTGGATCGGCGATCGTTGGTACCGAGGTCGCACCGTCATCACGCCCACCAACGGAGGACTCAGCGCCATAAACTACGTAGACCTCGAAAGCTATCTCTACAGCGTTCTCGGCGGTGAAATGAACGGCAACTGGCCCCAAGAAGCCCTTAAAGCCCAAGCCGTCGCCGCCCGGTCCTATGCCCTCTTCCGTCGGAACCGAGACGGTAATAGCAACTTCGATCTCTGCGACACCGCCCGCTGCCAAGTCTATCGGGGAGTCCAAGACGAATCCACCGGAACCCAAGCCGCTGTTAATGCCACGACCGGACAAGTTCTCACCTATAACGGCACCATCATCGAAGCCCTCTTTCATTCCTCTTCTGGCGGCCACACCGAAAATGTCGAAGATGTTTGGGGCACCCGCGTCCCCTACCTCCGCGCCGTCCAAGACTATGATCAAAATGCCCCCGTCTATAGCTGGAACAAAATCATCAGCCGAACCGAACTCGGTAATATTGTCGGACTCGGACCGATTACAGCCGTTAATCCTGTCGGTCAACCCACAGCCGGAGGCAGCTATCGCCAACTCGAATTCATCAGCAACGGCAGCAGAAAACGAGTTACCACTGAAAACCTCCGCGATAGTCTAAATCTCCGCAGCGCTAAAATTACGATCGTTCCCCAAATTATCACCACTAAAAGCAGTCCTAAAGATCAAAGCACCACATCATTCATCATCCAAGGTAAAGGCTTTGGTCACGGACTCGGCATGAGTCAATACGGAGCTAAAGGCATGGCAGAACAAGGGCTTAATTACCAACAAATTGCCCTCCACTTCTTCCAAAATACTAAATTGGCCAAAATCGACCCACGCTAACTGCTAATCCGCTCCGAATTTGGAATCGTTGTGGGATCTTAGGCAGACTAGCGAAATTCTTTGTCATGGAATATACTGATGCTGTCGGTATAAAATCTAAATTTTGGCACTTAGGCGGATAATCTGTCGGTCTAAGACTCTAAAAATCGGACTTATACGGAAACAATTCAGGCTAAGAGGTTGATCTGGGTAGTTATGCAGAAAATTGTCTATCTATATAGTTATCATAGTTCTTAGTTTATGATTGGAAAAGATAATCTAAAAAATTTGTCAAGATAAAAATTTAACTCTCATGATCCCTTTAGATAATTCGATACAGAATATAAGCATTTGTACTTGCTTAGAATTAATAAATGAGTTTTGGCGTTTAGAGGGGGATGCAGGTCTACAGCGTAAGCTATTCGCCGATTTCGCTGAAAATAATCCTGACGCTTTTTCTTCTTTTGCAGAAATTTTAGCTCAAAGCACTTCTAAAGTATTACGAGCTTTGGCTATGCAAGGTTTAGGTCAAATACCTTTGCAAAATTGTCCAAACTACCAAGGAGAGGATCTCAAAGGCTTTTTTAAGACGCTTTTTGCGGAGTTAAGAAGTTCATCTGATCTTCTCAAGTGGAGTGCCTGTAAGGTCGTATCTGAAATTGTCCCTCCAATTATTCTAGAATCTCGCCAATTATGGGAGCAAGGCGAACCACTTGATAGGACTGAACTATCAAGATCTGTTCGTCAAATGCAAAGTACTTATACCAACAAGATTAATTACTTTGACATTCACAAACGTGGTAAGCATGGAAATGAGCCTGAGTATGAGAGGTATTTAGAATATTGGGTATATTGTGATACTTCTGCACTCTTTACTGAAGATTCAAACTCAGACAATTATCGTTCTATTGTTGAACATGCTCTAGCTAAATTGCAGGGTTATGGCATAATTTTGGCTCTAGGCTGTCAAGGACTATATACTACTAACAAGATTGTTCAAGATGCTACATTAAGACAGGCAAGATTGACATACACAACAGATGACAATCAAAAGCTTCTTTACGATCACTTGGCTTGGTATATTGAGAATTCAACTCATGCTGATAATCTTCGTGTTCATGCCGCCGAGACGTTTAATCTTACTGGAAATTGGAAGCCTGTAATAGACAAATTTAAAATTTTGTCAAATTTTTTGTTGGGAAGTCAGGTATTGCGTGATGGTGCAATCAAGATACTATTACCTCAAAAAAGTGCATTGCAACAAAATATAAGTGATGCTGCAATCCTTTTAACAGCTTTTATTCATCTAAGAGATTATAAATTAAATAATACGGCAAATCTGGAAAAACTTTCACTGACTAAGATAGAAAGATTCTTCAAAACTGCCAATGGTGATTTGTCATTAATAAATAAAATTGCTGATCTCGGCAAGCAGTCAGCGACAGATTTAAGTAAAAAATTAAACTCTGATGCTAATTATGCTAAACAACATATTCAAGACTTGCAGAATCAGCATATTGATCAAATCCAAAATTGGTTAAAACGTCTTGATCAGGCATATCAAGATTTCCAAAAACCAAAGAAAAATCAAGCTGCTTTAGACAAAGTTTACAATGATGTTAGTAAATTAGACACCTCTATTTACAATGATATTACTAGTATCTCCGATCAAGATGCAAGGCATAGCAAAGATTATGAAACTCTGGAAGAATCTAAGCTTTTGCTTGCTCGCTTGGAAAGTTTGCGTAAAAGTGTTGAAATTAAACTTAGTCCTCCTAGCAGCTTAACTACTTCTGGAGAGTCAACCAATTTAAGAGAAAGAACTCCAGTGACAGTTATATGGGCTGTATCAATAATTGTATTGACGGCTATAAGCCACCCTGCAAAAACTTGGTTATTATATAATCCTGTTGCTCCACCAGGTTCATCTAGTGGTAACGTTTCTTCTAATTCATCATCTAGTACTCAAAGTATTTCAAGCTCTTGGTACAACACAGGTTTTCCAAAGCCAAATGGCTGTGGTGGTGGTACTTCTAGTAATGGTCAGTGGCATCCTGTTTTTGTTAAATACAACGTTTCTAATTGGCAAGGAATTATTGAAAATCACTGTGGTGATATTGGAACTGCTCAAAGCAAAGAAATAGCCAATGAAAAAGGTCAAATTCAAGTAGCTTCTTTTGGCAATAGGCAAGATGCAGAAGGTTTTGCTGCTTACATGAAATCTCAGTATGGTAGCGGTTGGGTTGGAAAAAATTAGCAAATAGGAAAATTTATGGGATATGCTTTAGCGATTTTAATAGGAATAGTCTTGATTTATTATGTGTATTTGGTAATTCTGTATTTGGCTTATATTTCTGCTCTTTGGTTAGTCAGTTTTGTAGATTCATATCAGATTTTCTTTTATGGGTTTAGTGTACTTTTGTTTGCTTTTTCTGCTGTGTGGACATCTAAAGCGATGGGTATAGAACGCGACGAAAAAATAAAGAAAGAAGCCTATCAATTACTCTGTGGTAGTTTAGAAATTATTAAAGATACACTCTCTAGAAATTGGAAAAAATAGGAGAAAAATGTCAAACAATCATCACATCAACTTCCAAATAACTCACAAGAATAAATCCGACAAAACTTTAAAAGAGAACAATAATTCAACTCTGCTAGTTCGTCGTGCTATAAACGCAATTTGCGGCATTTTTTCTGACAGCCAGTTACTTGTAAATACAACATTTGCTATTCGATACCTAAAAAGTGAAGATAATATTTCATCACCAGTGAAAACATATTTTTCAGTTAGCCGTTTGCACAATAATTTTTCTTCAGAAGAACTCGAATCGATTCAATCAAATGTTGAGACGACCTTAGGAAATGTTTATAAAATATCTCTGTGTCAACTTGATTGGCAACAATCTCTTTGTACCAATGCAGTTAGTCAAATTATCAAAGATGAATTTTTTGACCTGTCAAACAACCTATATGCCCCTAAATTTCTGAAAGCTTCAAATGCTGCTGATTTCCATCAAATTATAAATTTCATGGAAAGTAAAGATAGCAGAACAGCCTTAGAAGTTTGTTTGCAGCCTTATCATTCTCCCACAGAGAAAGTAAGATGGATGCAAGCGATCGAGCAAATGATCCAAACAATTCAATCTGATGGTTCTTCTAAATCTAATTTTGGTCATGCTCTTGCAGATTATCAAGCATATCAAAAATACTATTCTCGTGATACAACTCTTCCCTCTCTTTTCAACTATTCCATAAAGGCATATGGAGAAAAGCAAAGTCATGTTCAAGCCTTGTTAAATGCATTTAGAGATAGTGCTATTTCTCAAGACAACGTAGTAGATTGCTTAGTTAAAAGCTTAACGCCTCAGGAAAATGCACTAGTTAAGGTTAGTAACACTGAAGATATAGAAAGACCTGAATGGCAGAATATTGCTTTAGTCCCTATCAAAAAAACAGTCAATGCTCCTAAAAAAGGCTGGGAAGTGCTTGGCAATGGATCTCTTAATATTGACAATTTGTTTGCAACTGGCATAGGTTTGCAGCAAATCACTAGTTCAAATCCTCAAATGCAAGCACTACCACAGGGTACAAATCAGCCTACTAGTCAAGGTCAACTGTTTCCTAGTCAAGGTGGGCAAATAACACAAAATCAAGCACAAACACCAATTACTATTGCGGATCTAAAGCCTTTACATAAAATGGTCTGCTTAGAGGAAATACAAGGATTTCTTAATTTACGAGTTTCAGAATCTATCACAACAACCGACTTCCCTCACTCTTTCACGATTCATGATGTGATCAATCAATTTGGTCATCTAATTACTGAAGATACCTATGTAGCAGGAATAGATCGAGATGGTAATCCTTGCATATCCGACTTTAGCAAACTTGCTCATCGCCTTGTAGGGGGCATGAATGGAACAGGCAAGACAAATTATATTCTTTCTGTTGTTTATCAATTTCTTCATGCGAACCCAGACAGAGAAGTATTTATGATTGATTTTCAAGCAGGACTTCATTATGAATACACAATCAAAAAGCGTAAAAATGTAGAAATGGTGACTAACTTTGAAGACTGCGACAAACTTCTAAAAAAGATGCTAGAAAAGCACGCAGAAAGAAGAACTGAAATGACAACGCATAAATGCAGAGGACGTAAGGAACTTTTCGACAAAATAGGTATCAGACAAAATGCAGTTTTAGTGATTATTGATGAAGCATTTTACATTAAGACTCTGGATCGCACTGACAAAAAGAAAATTGAAGATAATCTCAATATACTTGCTGCACAGGCTCGTGTAACAGGAATTCATATTCTTTATAGTACCCAAACCCCTACTTCAGATGTGATTGATTCTCAAACTTTAAATAATATTGGAGAGAGAGTTTTGCTTGCAATTGAATCGCCATCTGATAGTAGAAGAATAATTGGTACTGATGAGGCGTATGAACTACCATTAGTCCCCAAAGGTAGAGCTTTATTTAGGGGATTAGATCGTTTCCCAGTTCAGATTGCTACACCCCTTGTACCTGATGAAGTGTGGTAATATCCAACTTAGAATTTACTAACATAATCCAAATTTTTTATGGCTAATACTGTTTATGATGGGATAGATGAATTCAATGAAACTATGAAGAAAGTTGTTAATCTTGTTGAAGAAGCAAAATCAAGAATACAGAGTATTGATGATGTTGGTTTCGGTGAAGCATCCTCAAAGGTAAAAGCAATTGATGAAATTTGTGAGGCTGCAAAAAAGCAGTTGGATGAAGCCGCAGCCATAGCAGAAGAAGTTCTACAAAAACTTGGGCGCAGATAAATTATGCTGTTGCCAATAGATTCTGTAATTGCCGAAGAAAAAATAACCGAATATCTGTTGGTGCTTCTGCCCAAAGATGACAAATCACAATTTCTTCAGAAAGCAGAATACATCTTAGAAAATTGGCAACAGTTAGAAGCTGATTTGCGATCGCAAATTTTAACGCAACCTGCACAATTCCTAGAAGAAACGAGTTATGGTAGAAAATATAAAATTGATGCGACTCTCAAAGGTCTCAATGGTATAGAGCTTGAGGTTATTACCATTTGGATGACAACAAATCAACAAACAAAATTTGTTATATTAGTTCCTAGACGTTTTAGCGATCAGGAGTAATTACATGAAACCTAGATATCCTTTATTCTCCGAAGTCGTTTTATTGCATGACATCCCAGCCCATAACTTGAAATGTGGCTCAGTTGCGATCGTTGTAGAACAATATGATGCAGCTGAGCCGCAGCAATGTGGTTATAGCCTAGAAGGATTTGACATTCCGAATGTGACAATTGAAGTTGCTGAGTCCCAAGTCACTTCTGTAGAGAAATGGCAAAAAGAGATGGAGATTTTAGAAAAACTACATCAATTGAGTGTTGTAAAGCTAGTGCATTTAGATTCCTATATTGAGAGATTACTAAGCGAAGAACCTAACGAAAAGAGAAAGGCATCTTAGTTTAAATTCATTATTCATGCAATAAATTTTTATGACCGTTCATTCTCACAAAGATTCATTACTTTCAAAGATCGAGTCTGCATTGTCAGTGATAGATGAAATACAGACTCTATCAAATAAATTTAGTGGCATCAATTTTGATAGTAGTTACGAAGACCATGAAAAGAATGAGGATTCAGAAAACAATAATGATGAAATTGCCGAAGCTGTTGAAATATTAGATCAGATCCTAAGTTTGTGCGATGAAGCTAGACAAAGCCTAGAAACTGGTCAACAACATTCTGGGACAATAGTAGATACTTTAGGAACTAATCTTTCGTTAACTACACACTCTTCTATTTCTTCAATCAATCTAACTGTTTCTCCGATAATTCAAGAAACCCAAAATGGCTCTGGAGATCTATCATCATCGCCATCTGAATTATCTAATTTGATATCTGAAAATCCATCCCTTTTCCCAATTGTTAAACTACTTGCTTTCATTAGCGTTGATGCCTCACTTATATATAAATCAGATTTAGGACAACGACTTTCTGATCTTACCCAAAATCCTGCTTCCGATTATTACAAAAAACCACCTCATAAAAAGATTCTGGGAGATTTAGGAGAGATAAATGTCCTAAAAATGTTAGTCGATCCTATGGGGCAAGACAGACTAAGTGAGCAAGAAATTAATGAAATCCAAATCAAGACATCTCTTAAATCACTAATAAGTAATAGAAATCCAGAGCCTGATTTTTATGTTCCTAGTCGCCGACTCGTAATTGACGCGAAAGCATGGAAAAGTCTTGGTATTAGTAATCTCAATAAAGTGATTCAAAAATATGTAAATCTTGAATGTGTACAGCAAAGTGGCGAAGTACGGCTTTATTTCCCATCGGATGTTTATGAACAAAATCAAACACTTTTAAGTAAGTTTCCTAAACAAGTTAATAATATTAAAGTTCGTATAGCACCTATGGAAATAACCTATGTAGAGTTAGACTCACAACGTAAAATTATGCTGATGTATCTTAGAAGCCTCATATTACCTAATCAATCTAAATCTCAAACATCTACTAGGAAAAATAAAAGTTGACTGATGTTTTTCAAGAACTAGCTGAATTTAGACAGTAAGTAAACTTACCTCTAGTTGGCAGTGAAAGGGATCAACTATTTCAGAATCAACTCTAATGCTAAATAGCGATCGAGCTATAATACTACGTTGGAGCCGACCGTATCCAGGTTATTCCCCAAAGTCAAAGCATATCTGAGGCAGCTCAACTAGAACGTTATGCTGACTTGAATCATAAATTATTGAACCGATCGATTCAGCTTCAGTAAACCAACAGCAATTCCAAATTCAGAAATCTCAGAGCCTGAAACGCTAGTTCTTGTATCCCTCAGCACAAAGCGTTATCCTTAGCCATG
>JANXNM010000382.1 GCA_025354065.1 Synechococcales cyanobacterium 340R_concoct_173_sub
GTTTTGGCTTTTTGAGATGGTAAAGACATACAGGATCAGCAAAATAGGGCAATTCCATAATATTTTACTCGGAACTGCCCAGCCCGATCGATCGTAAATTCACTTTTAAGCCGTAACTGCATCTTGGAGCGATCGCACAAACACACTAGACGGAAAACTAGTCTCAACAACGTCTTCAATTGGCTCCAAACATCGGCCATCCCAAGAGAACTGTATTTTAAATCCAACCGCAATTGCCGATCGTTCCAAAATAGCATTCAACACCAACAATTCAGGCCAGGGTTGCACCGGATGAATATTAACTTCAACAACACCCAAACCGGGCGTAATTTCAAACCCGCAAATAAGATCTCCAACAGGTGGCCTAAACCCTTCTAGTCGCACAGGCATCATCGAAAATGCCGCCGTCAGATCAATGCCATGAACCACTTTTAAAAACTGAAGCTCACAATCAATCGGCGGCAAAAACACATACAACGTCCCATTACGGACTTCCACCGTCAAACCAGAAATGCTCCCCAAAATCAACACCAACCGATCGGCAAATTCCTGCCCCGACTCAATAGATGTAATGCCCCGATCGTTGGCCAGCAACAAGGGATCACACCAAATCGGTACTCCATCCGCTCGCCAAAAATATCCAATAGTCCAGGAAGAATCCTCACACCCAGTATTCAACCCGCTCAACCCGCCATCTAAGCCGCCATCTAAGCCATAGTGCATCACACCGCCTACACCCACGACAGGTTCAGACAACCCATACCGATCGAGTTCAACAGGATTCCTGTAGTTATGAACCACCCGATGCAATAGACGCTCAAGACGACGACGATCTATGCCCAATTCAACATCCGCAATATCTACAGTCCAACATTGCTCAATTTTTGCCCGCTGAAATCGTTGTAAATCTTGCAAAACAAACTCCTGTAGCCCACTGGCCTAATGATCTAAATCCTAGAAACCTGTATCTCGCGGAATATTTAGCCCAACGAATGTCCGCAACTCGAACAAAACCGATCGCCCAGCTTCACACCCGTCCCACACTGACTACAAAATTTCACATTGCTAGACGACTTTCCTGGACTGTCTCGGTAATGGCTTGCCGCACCATTACCGATAGAATTACCAGAACTCACGCTACTACTCGCTTGACTACTCGATCGGCCCATACTCATCCCCATATTTCCCATCTGCATTTGCATAGGATTCATATTCATCGGTGGCATGGGTGTCATCGGTTGCATAGGTGTCATCGGCGGCATTGAGAATGAGCTGCTTGCAACATTTGGCATCTGCGACAGCGGGGTTAATGGCATCACTTGATCGCCCATTTCTACCGCGCCCGACTGCACTGATAAACTCATCCCCTGCACCATCATAGACCAGACTCCTATCGCAGTTGTCAAGCGCACAGCAGCCCCACCCCCCATCAAAAAGACCTCCGGTGGAATCTGCCAAGTACCCGTCATCACGCTGCTGCCAGACTGCTGCTGTTGCCCCGATTGCTTCATCAACACCGTTGCATTCGTCATCTCACCTTGATTTTCAAGATACAACGTTTGGCCGCTTGGCAAATCACAGCTATAAATCACAAAAACGTCCTTTTAATAAAAAATAAAGTTAAATTTCGATCGATACATCAAACCGAGACAATAACAAAACCTCAACAGCAGAGCATCAACTTGCCTGGATCCATAAATCGGGTAGGTTTCGGGCAGTTCCCTTCTTTATAATTTCTACCTATTTGCAAGGTTTTTGTTGAATTATGAATCACAACTTAACAAATTGCAATCAATTAGATGGCTTTCATGATATTTCATAATCTCTACAGTTAAGAAATTAACGATTCAAGACTTGTGTGCAAGCTCAAAAGAGTGGACTGGATTGCATTTTTTTTGAGCTAGTTTTCCCGATCGACTACAAACTCCATCGCCCTATTCTGCGATCCCCCAAACTTCACCTGCATTCCTGGAAAAAGCTGCACTTCCTGATGATTTATTTTTTGCCAACCCGTCGAATCCAACACCCAAGTGCCATAGCGGGACAGGTCTTTAAGAAAATAAGTCACAGCATTAGAACTTGTGAATCCACGGCAAAATATCTCAGCATGGCGACGAGACACCCCAGGATCATTTAGCACCACATCATTCTCATCGCTTATTCCTACACTCATTAAGCCACCTCGCAAAATCCAGGTCTGCGTCTTATCGATCGATCGTAATCCCGCAACAGGAACTTGTCTAGCAAACTGCGTGGGATTCATGGGAATTTGGGTCAACCCCTCCACTAACGGTTTAACCAATTCTCCATCAAACTCTGGATGCATATACAACACCGGAAGCGTCCAAGCTTGTTGATTGAATTTGAATAACGTCAACAGGTTTTGACGAGCGATCGCCACCGCATGATCAATCGTCAACCGTTCCGCCAACGCCTGAGCAAAGGTCTGAATAAAGGCCAACGCCTCATCATCAGTAATTGAATCTCGCATGGCCAACACCGCCGGAACCCCGTGATGCAACAGCACTTCCGCCAAACTGCTTCGGGGAATCGTTTGCCCCAATTGTTGATCCGGCAGCGCACCCCAACAGGCATTAAACACCGCCAATTTTACGCCCACCCGCGCCAACACCTGAGCGAGTTCAGTGCCATTCATTGTGGCCGTCGGACTCAAAAATAACATTCCTCCATCGGGAGCCGGAACCCCGTGTCCCGCATAAAACAGCACGTTATATCGACCAGAATTCAACTTCCGCAACAGCTCGGCGGGTGTGGGCTGGACTAAAGTATCCACAAAACATCCGGCGGTTGTAGCAAAGTGACTAACATTTTGCAGCACCCGACGCAGGGCTAAGGCTTCCTGTTCAAGACGTAAACGTACAGTGCTAGTTTCGGGGGGAGCGGTTGTTATGGGTCCGTTGGCGATCGTTGCATCTTGTCCCAACACCACTAATACATTCACCGTCTGCTCCGATCGCATGGTTGGCAATGCCCCAACATCACTAATCGTTCGACTAAACAACACCTGCTGACCTAATGCGATCGCAGGCATTCCGGCTTGAGCTTGCATAATCTCCCACGGAATTCCAATCAAATCTGGATCCCGCACGTCCAACCGCACTCGCAACGGCTGATTTCGACCCATAGCAATGCCTTGACTTTGATTTAATGCAGTTTGAATTGCACCACTAAATAACCATTGCCAAAGATGAATTCCTAAAGTTTGCATCAATCGAACACTATAGGGCAATGCACTTGCGGGAGTATCAGTTGCCAATGCACGATCTTCCTGTGCAACAACCCCAGATAAATAGGGCACCATGGGCACCGATCGCATCGCAAACATCTCTTGCCAAGCGCCCCAAACCTGAGCTATTGATTCTTCCCACAGAACATCTTGCAACAAATATCCAGCCCGATAAGGCGCATTGATTACATGCACTGCAAAATGACTAGGCCCAATAGAAACTCCAGTGGCTTGGAGACGATCGATCGCAAGATTTAGAGAAGGAATGGTCATGGAAACTCACATCGAACAAATGCATACACATCTCTATAGTATTTCTAAATGCCAATATTTCTAAACGCGAATAGTTATAGGCGTAAATATTTCTGAATGCTGATGTTTCAGACAATAAATCAAAATCTCACTTAGACTTCAAAACAGGGCAAGCTATCAGGGCAGTACGGGGCAATTCTGATGTTACCGCAACAACCTGAGACAGCAGCATCGGCTCGGCATACCATCCCTCGACACTAGGGTTCACTTGCTTAGTTTCCCCGATCGTGGCCACACTACAAACCTGCAACTTAATCCACGTCTTTGTTCCTCGCATTTGCCGATCGACTACCCGCATCACCGCCCCTGGAGCTACTTCACCAACATTAACCTCAAAGGTTTCATTGGGCGTACCCAGAAGTGATGGTGGTTTAGGAACAAGTACTAAATTCGCTGGAATCTCTGAAGTAGGTTGGCCGACAGCGGAGGAATTTGGGACTGAACTGGAGGTTAGATTTGGATTTAATACTGAATTTGATACTGGTACAACTTGAATAAGTTGATTGACTTTCAATCCATTTGGAAACGATGGTACGATCGCAACAGAAGTCGGGGATTGTACTTGTTGTCGATTAGGATTAAATAGTAATGCTAGAACTCCAGTAGCTGTAGCAATGGCCACCAAAATAGAAAACAGAAAAATCCATTTCCCCTTAGAACCACTAGGTTTTCGTGTTCCCCGCGATCGTTTAACCTTACTACCTGCTTCAATTAATTGAGTTGAAGGAGAAGAGTTTAAAGGCAATTGATTTGAGTCACGATCGTCTTTACTTTTAGACCTTGAGCTAGAGTTTGATCTCCAAATTGGTAACAATGTAGACGAACTTAGAGAACGATTAGACAAGATGGTTTCATCTGGAACATGACAATATAATAATCCAACTGTCACATTGTCATGACCATTTTGAGCATTGGCAATTTCAATTAAGTTTTGACAAGCATCGGCAAGTTGAACTCGACCCTGTAATACAGGAATCAATTCTTGCGCCCAACATTGTTCAATCCGATCGTAATCACTAAGTCCATCTGAACAAAGCAAATAAATACAATCTTCATCAATGAACGAGGTTTGAATTCTTGGATGCAAAAGAGATGATGACACCATTCCTAATGCCTGAGTTAATGCCCCGGCCCCATTACGTTGAAGAGCATCACGATATAAGGTATAGCCCAATCTTACTTCCCGAGACGCAATGTCATCATCAACAGTAAGTTGATAGCAAGCTCGAGTAGTAATTCGATAGGCTCGACTATCTCCCACATGAGCAAGTTGCAATCGTTGACCTTCAACTCTGGCTAAAACAATGGTTGTTCCCATACGTTGCCGATCGCTACGACCCTCTTGATCATTGCGATCGGAAATAACATCATTACTAATCCGAATTCCTTCTTGTAAAACTTCAGTTGTATCAATCTTTTGTACATATCCAACTGCTTTGGGGATTCGAGTATTTAATACTGACGTTAACGTTTCGATTGCTAAATTGGATGCAATATTGCCACCTTCATGACCACCAATTCCATCGCACACAACCAAAAGTGATTTTTCTAGATCAACTGATTTCGATCGAGTGATCGTTAGTTTTTGGATAGACGTTGGATAGCAAGCATCCTCATTACGCTTTCGATTTGGGCCTTGATCGGTCTGAGTAACAATTTCAATATCCAGGGATCCAGAAGTATGGTGGATCATCTCTTGATCCAGCCATTCGCGTAATAGATAACTTTGATCTCCCTCGGCCTCGTGGATCAATCGTTCATATATTTCTCTTAAACGACGGATTATCGTTGGGTCAGGTTTTATGTCCGATCGATCGCTGTAATGAATCAGATGTTGGAGAAGGAGTGGAAGGGTATTATCAATAGTTTTTTTTGAATTAAAACAAAGTTCTAAGATCTTAATTAATCCGCCATCAACCCGAATACAATATGGCTCGAACAGCGTCTGGGAAACACCAAGAGTATTGAATTTATCCCAGAGTGTAGCAATTTGATAAACCCAATTTAAAAGACGAATATTACTGGCAGAACCCCAACATTCTTGCAACATTGGCATTAGCGTTCCGGCTTTCGCTTCGATCGTTGCCTCATCTTCTGGAATTACTGAGATAACGTTGGGATAAATCGCCGTCTCTTCTAAAACAATGCAATCTTTCCCATCGATTTGTAAAACGCAGTAAACCTTTGGCGTATGGGGAACCGCATCACTAAGTTTTAAATAGGCTTCTAGAGATAGAAAAATCTCACTAGGCATTTCTGGTAGGTTTTCCGGATAACAATCTAGTAGAGTACTTTCCTCTAAAACCGCGTATCGATCGGCTAAAACTCTTCCCGGAACCAGCCTAGAACAATTGTCCCCCACTAGCCATAGATAGCGTTTTGGTAGAAAGGTATGACAGCTATGACAAAAATCAGCCCTGCGATCGTTAGGCAGTTTACAAAATGGATTAGAACAATGAAGCTTAATATCTTCCATAGAAGTGGGGATGCACGAGACGGTTCGTTATATTTTATTCTTCTCTTTGGGATAGAGAATTTTTATGGCTTTTAAATTCTTCCAGAGAAGAGGTTAGTAAAGATTTGGCTCCTAAGAGTAGAATTATATAATAAGTATGATTGCGCATCGGGTTCGGACGTACATGGCGGACAAGGATTCTCAGGCTCAATCTTCGCTTTCGGACCGCGAACTACAAGTTCTTGAACTCGTTGCTTCTGGTTTAACGAATCAGGATATTGCCGAAAAGCTTGATATTAGCAAACGGACTGTAGACAACCACATTAGCAATATTTTGACCAAAACTGAGACTGATAATCGGGTGGCTTTACTTCGATGGGCGTTGCAGTGGGGAAAAGTTTGTTTGGAAGGTGTTAATTGCTGCGTTTTGCCCTATCGGTCAGTAGATTAGTCTTTACCTGTTTTATTTCGATCTTAACAAGTGCGTAAAGCCAAGGGGGGAAAGTTGGGTTGGTGATGTACTATGACGATCGCTATGGCGGTTGGGAGCGAGTTTAGAGATGGCTGGAATTCAGGTGAGTCGGGGTACGCGGGATATTTTGCCGACTGAGGTGAGCTACTGGCAGTTCATTGAGGCGACGGCGCGCGATATTTTGGGCCGTGCGGGGGTAAGTGAGATTCGGACTCCGATTTTTGAGCAGACGGAGTTGTTCTCACGCGGGATTGGTGAGGCAACAGATGTGGTCGGTAAGGAAATGTATTCTTTTAACGATCGCGGCGATCGGAGTTTGACGTTGCGACCCGAAGGTACGGCGGGCGTGGTCCGATCGTTTATTGAAAACAGTTTGTATGCTCAGGGCGATGTCCAGCGCTTGTGGTATGTCGGACCGATGTTTCGTTATGAACGGCCTCAAGCGGGTCGTCAGCGCCAGTTTCATCAGTTAGGCCTAGAAGTGTTGGGGAGCGGTGATCCCAGGGCTGATGTGGAGGCAATCGCTATTGCGACGGATATTTTGAAGGCCATCGGACTCAAAGACTTAACGTTTGATCTCAACTCAATTGGCGATAAAGACGATCGGACCCAATTCCGCGAGGCTTTGATTGCCTATCTAACGCCTTACAAGAAAGATCTAGATCCGGATTCCCAAGATAGATTGACCCGAAATCCGTTGCGCATTCTGGATTCTAAAAATAAAGATACGCAAAAAATTCTCCATGACGCTCCTAGTATTCTGGATCATTTGAGTGAGTCATCGAAGGCGAGATTCGATCGGGTGCAGCAGCTCCTGGCCGATTTGAGTATTCCTTGCCAAATTAATTCCAAACTAGTACGCGGCTTGGATTATTACAGCCATACCGTGTTTGAGATTCAGTCGGCAGATTTGGGGGCACAGGCGACGGTTTGTGCGGGCGGGCGCTATGACGGCTTAGTGACAGAGTTGGGCGGGCCAGAAACGGCGGCGATCGGTTGGGCGATGGGGCTTGAGCGTTTGGTGATTCTGTTGCAAAAACTTGGGAATTCGGCGACTGCTTCGAGGGTTGATTTTTATGTAGCATCTCGGGGCGCGGCGGCGGAAGGTCAAGCGTTGCGAATTGTGCAGCAGTTACGACAGGCGGGGTTTAAGGCGGAATTAGATCTTAGTGGAAGTGCCTTTGGGAAGCAATTTAAACGGGCCGATCGATCTGCGGCGGCGGCTTGTTTGATTTTGGGTGATTCTGAGGCGGAAAAAGGTACGGTGCAGCTTAAGTGGTTGGCATCAGGTGAACAGGTAGAGCTGGTTCAGGCGGAATTGGCGAGTGAGTTTCAGGGCTGGCGCGATCGGCTTGAGCTTGCTAACTAGTGAATACAATCCCTTCGTTTTACTGGTATTAAAATCCCAGACGAGAATCACGAAGGCGCTTGCGATCGCGTCTGAACCATAGGCGTGAGTCCAAGCTTTTTATAATGCACGTTGGTGAGACTTAGCCGCCGCATTAATTCAGCATCCAAAGGTTCGGTTGTGCAAGTGAACCCCAAGGCTTCGTAAAAGCCGATCGCATTCGGTAAACAGGCCAAATAAATCGGGTAACGCGCTTTTTCAATCAATGTTTTAACGAGTGTCGTGCCAAGGCCGTTTCCTCGCCAGTGGGGCACCACAAACACATCGTAGAGTTCGCAAGTGCTGTTGCTCTCATAGAGCTTCGCGCAGGCAATTAGGCTACCGTTGCTCTCGATTACCCAGTAGTCCGACCAAGTGATTAAAGGGTTGAGCCAATTAATCAGCCACATCAATCCAAAAAAAATCCCCAAAGGCATCACCGCACCCAGCAACGCCAACGCCAACGCCTTCTGAGACAGCGCCACCACTAGCCATAATCCACTGATAAATCCGATCGCACCCCGTTTCCAATACCTGCCGTTGGGCCGTAATGTCCGTCCGAGCTGTTGAACTAGCGACGCGATCGCCCGATCGTCACACTCTTGTGCGTTTCGTAGACAAATGCCCTGCTGTAATTCCTTCACGAGCTTAGTCTCAAGCTTCCTTAATATCATGAACATTTTTGAAGCGATCGGTTGCTTTTGGAAAACCATTCGATCGCTCAGCTTATTATTGAAGACGATTTCTCTTCAGAATCTGTTAGGAATTATTGCGTATGTCATTAGTTACTGCTTACAACAACGACCCATTTGTCGGCCATCTTTCTACCCCCGTTAGCGATTCGGCGTTTACCCGTGCGCTGATTGGAAACCTCCCGGCTTACCGTAAAGGATTGTCTCCTTTGCTGCGTGGCTTGGAAGTGGGTATGGCCCATGGATATTTCCTGCTTGGTCCTTGGACGGTGTTAGGACCTTTGCGCAACACTACTATGGCCGCTATGGCTGGGTTAGTGAGCACGATTGCTCTAATTATGATCGCCACCATATGTCTCTCGGCTTATGGCATGGTGACCTTCCACAATGACGAATCGGGCAAAAGCAATGAGCTTAAAAGCGCTCAGGGCTGGAGCAAGTTCTCCGGTGGTTTCTTTATTGGAGCAACGGGTGGCGCATTTTTTGCCTACTTGATCTTGACCAATCTACCGATTATTCACGGCATGATGCAAGGCGGTTTGAGCTAAGTCGTCTCTAGCTTAAAACTGTGTTTGTTTTATTCTAAAAACCGATTGCGTCATGATGCGATCGGTTTTTAGTTTTTTATTCTCAGGATTCGTCCTCGTCTTCTTGTGCTGAGTTAGACTAACGAAATTCTTATGACTGAAGATTCATCATGGCTGGACAAAACAACTGGGAATTTCTATTGCAACAGGAAGGCGATCGTTCCTGGTTGCCGTTGGAATCGCCGGATGTCGAAATTTTGGAAGGACGTTACCGGGTCATGGCGAGAACTGTCGTGCCTGATACGTTGATGGACATTCGGATTATCCATGAGTCTACGGACGAGTTGCCAATTAAACGACGGACTCAAGTGCGATCGGGGAAAACTAATGCAACGGGGTTGTTGCTAGTGATTCCCTTTACCCAAATGCAGCCGGGAGTCTGGGAACTGGCGATCGGAGTGCCCAATGATGCAATCCGTAATGTGCAAGAGTATTCAGTCCAGTTGCACGTATTACCCAAGGAATCTGACGTAGCGGGCGAATGGGAACCCGACTGGTCTCAGCCCGAAGAGCCGCAATTACAGTCCGAACCAGCCTCAAACGTTGCGGCGATCAGTCTTCTGATCCTGCATGACGAATCAGAGCAAACCTTAACGACAGCCGAAGACGATCTTTTTGCGAGTTTGGATGACTTGATACCGGAATTGCCGCCTGTGTCGCCGGAATCTATACAAGTCCTAGAACCGATGGCGACTCCAATTGCCTCGACTGCCACAGAACCGATCGCCCAAGATCACCCAATAGATTGCCAAACTATTACCCTTTCTCTTCAGCCGAATAGCTACGAAATTCAGGCCCAACAGACGATCGTTGTTGAAGGCATCGTTCAAGCCAATTGTTCTGGATCATTACCCGAATGTACCTTTGTGGTGCGAGTGCAAGATCCGCAGCAGGGAGACTTGGTGATGGAACGATCGATCCCATTTACCCTAATTACTTTGCCCTTTGACATGCAACTCGCTTTGCTGCTTCCGGCTGCATTACCTGTTTCCTCGATGCTGATGGGCGAAGTATGTTTAATGGACGATCGCACAGGCGATACGTTAGCAATCGATCGGTTTACCTTGTTTGCGCCATTGAGTGATCTCTTGGCGACAATACAAGACCTCATATCCCAAACCCGATCGCCCGTTGTAGACGAATTGCCCCATCCGCCCGCTGAAGCCTCCGGCCCTGAATTTGACGATCAGTTTCTGGGTCTGGTCAATCAACCCGCTGCTACTACCTCGTTTCAAGTTCAGCAGAAATCTCAGCTTCCTCCGAAACTTTACCAACCCGACCCAAATCGTGACGATCGGCCTTCCCTCTCGTTGCCCACATTCCTGACAGATCCCCCACCTGAGGCTGATGTAGAGAACTTGTTTGATGATTTTGCGGTCGATGACCTGATGGCCGATGAATTGTCGGATGAATTGTCCTTTGATGATCTCGCCCAGCCGGACAATGCACTTCTTACAAAGGTCCTAGCTGTTCCGTCAGAAGAAGATCTGTTGTCTGAAGTTTCAGCGTTGGCATTGTCCGAAACCGTAAATCAAAATGATCTGAATCAAACTGATGGGTTCGATCGTTTTGACGACGGGCTAGAGGCAGCATTCTTGGATAATAATTTAGGTGACAATCTTGATTTAAGCCAGTCAGAATTTGCTTTTAACACCAGTGCGCCGTTAGACTTAGATGATCCAGACGATCTGCGCACTATTGACATTAGTGTCCAACAAATTGCCGATCGATCGCCTGAAAATGAGCGTTTTGAATCGTTGAATTTGAGCGATCGGTTCATGGACCGCATGAGTGCCTTCGCTGAAAAGACCCAAACTGAGGCCATCAACGCCATTCCCCCGACCCCTCAAGCCTCCATCAACCCCTTTGCCTCCACCAGAGCCTCGTCTTCTGAGTCCGTGGTGATTATGGATGATGTGTTCAACCTTACTCCGACGGCGTTGGATACAGGCGACAATCCGCTTTTGATTGGGGCAGATGAATTGGTGCCTACGCCAAGTTTAGAAATTGAGGCGGTGGATGAAGTGGTGGCGGGGCAGTTGCTGAAGGTGAAGGTGAAGCTGCCGATGATTCAGCCGAAGCTCTATGTAAAACTTTGGATCAACGATCGGCAAACCCGCACCTTGCTAGATGGTCCGCGCTATTTAGTGGATTTTGTGCCCGATGCGCAGTATCGCTTGATGGAAGCGACCACTACATTCACCGTACCTTTGGGAAGTTTGGAGATTCAGATTGAGGCGATCGCCATTGAGACCTCGACAAAGCGAGAAGGCTATAAGGTCTCATCTGCGTTGGCGGTGATGCCCCCAAATCTACCGGGGCTTAAAATAGATGATTTTATTTTTTAGATTTTGGCGTTTATTTTTTGACGTTTAGATGTTCCACGGGTGTGGAAGTCGGACGCGTAAATTTCGGGTGTTGTCATGTCCTTCGATAATCTCTGTAAGCTGCTTGCTGAAAAACACCCAAAAGCCTTTGCTAATTGGCTTTTGGGTCATATTCCTGATGAAATCACCATTCTTAAAACCGAACTGAGTATTGAACCGATTCGAGCCGATTCTGTTAGTTTTTTCAAAACAGAAGGCCATATTCTTCATATCGAATTCCAAACTCAATGGCCAATTATTCCACCGATGCCGTTTCGAATGTTGGATTACTGGGTTCGTCTCTATCGTTCGTATGGTATCCCGATTATCCAAATTGTTGTCGTTTTATTACCTCCATCTGCCGAACCTATCATTGAAAATAGGTTCCAAGTTGGATCCACCTATCATGAATTTACTGTGGTGAAAATGTGGGAACAGGATACCGAGTTATTTTTGAATGATCCAGTCTTGTTACCGTTCGCCGCTTTAACTCAAGTCGAAAAATCTGACGCATTGTTGCAACAAATATCAGAACGGATCGATCGAATTGAATCGGTTAAAGAAAAACGTCAAGTCTTGTCCTACGTGCAGCTCATGGCGGGTTTGAAGTACGATAAGACCATCCTTAAACGTATTTTCCGAGAGGACATCATGCGAGAATCCGTAATCTATCAAGAAATTTTTCAAGAAGGTGAAGCTAAAGGTGAAGCTAAAGGTCGCCAAGCATTACGGAAAGAAATGGTTTTAGGTCTGCTTAATGAAGGGATTAATCTGGATACGATCGCTCGCCTTACAGAACTTTCCCTAGACCAAATTCTCCAAATTCAATCTGGTCAAAATCAATAATTAGAGTTAAAACAAATCGCTAATGTTCGCCTAGTTTCGGTTGAGGCTGATATATTAATTGTCTTCCGCCTGTGAATCTGATTTCGAGTGTGACTACCAAATAACGGACCGATCGAGCTTATAAAAGCCTCAACCGATTAGTCCGCACTGAGTCTTTAAATATAGTGATTTTAAGATAAGTGTGAAATGGAAACGATCGCAATTCAGGGACGCTAAAAGCATAAGATCTAGAAAGGAGGTCATTAATCGTGGGCAGTTAGCCGAATGACTAAGTGATGCAGGGGTGACGAGTCTATCCGCCTGTTACGAGATCCTTTCTATTCAACACAATCATCCTTTGGCTATGACAAATCCGAATTCTAGTATTTTTCATGATGTCAGCCGATTTGTGGAGCAAGCGTCCCAGATAATCGGAGATGGGTTGCACGAATTTGTGGAACAGGGAACGAAGACGATCGGACAGGTGGTAGAACCTGTGGCAACCCATCCGATAACGCAATTTGTGACGAAGGTGCCGGGAGGCAGTTGGTTGATGGCGGCGTTAGGACAGGTGAATGTGGAGGTGGTGCAGCGGGAGATTACGGAATTACGACGGACTTATCCACAGGATACGGATGGTTCGTTGGCGCAACGGGTGGTGATGGATACGGTGTGGAAGGCTGCGGGAATTGGTCTGGCGACGAATTTTGTGCCACCTTTGGCCTTGATGTTGCTGGCCGTCGATTTAGGGGCGATCGCGGCGTTACAAGCAGAAATGATTTATCGAATTGCGGCGATCTATGGGTTTGCGCCGACTGATCCGACTCGGCGGGGTGAGGTTTTGGCTATTTGGGGATTAGCAACGGGGAGCAGCGGTGTACTGAAGGCGGGAATGAGTGTGGTGGAGGTGATTCCAGTTTTGGGTGCGGCAGTGGGCAGTGCGGGGAATGCGGCGCTATTATTTGGACTGGGGCAGCTCGCTTGTCAGTTTTATGAGCGTAAGCAGAAATAGGATTATTCTGATACAACGTTTACATAAACTGCCGCCACCGCAAAATCTCGACGGTGTTATTAAACCACGGATTAGTAGTGGGCACTGACTCAATCACTACTTTGCGTAAATTCGGGTCCGCTTCAATCCATTGTTTGTTGCCTAAGTAGGCCAGAATATGTTCTCCGTCACGAATCGCCGCTAAATCTCCTAGTTTAACGTGAGTTCGGGTTAAGGAAAGAAGAAAAAAGGGGGCAAAACAGATAATCTGGAGGTACCAACCAACCAAAATCTGGATTGC
>JANXNM010000394.1 GCA_025354065.1 Synechococcales cyanobacterium 340R_concoct_173_sub
TCCAGTGCGAGATCCTTTTTGAATGGATAGAATTTCGCCTTTTAAATTACGAATTCGCAATTCATCTGTGCCTTTATTTGTAACCATTTGACATACATAATCTCGATCGTTATGCCTAAATTCTGCGCCTATAAATTCATCCTGGGCATAGCGCGCTCCAATCACTTCAAGTTGCATAGATACCTCCCCATTCCATTCATTAGTTTTGATCCGATAGGCGAGATCTAGAACTTTTGGTAATGGATAATAATCGCCCCAACGCCATGCTATTGCCCCAAGTTTTCTACTGGGCTCACCCGTTGCTAAATCATCTTGGGCTAGGGTAAGTTTTAAATGGCCTTTCCCTACGAGTTTTTGCTGCAAAATATGAACATTACGGGTCCAGAATACGGGTTCGGGATTTTCCATGCCGCAGGGATGAAGCGCATCAAGTTCAAGATATAGGTCATAGTCAATGTCATTCAAACAAGCTTCTGCATCAACAGTGACGAGTGGTTTTAAATGTTCTGGTTCGAGACAAGTATGGGCATAGTTGGATAGGCGGGATCCGATCGTCTCTAAATTTTCAGCTAGAAATGAAAACCCGCCCGCTGCCTTGTGGCCACCGTGTTTTAAGGTCAGTCCTCGACAGCATTCTAGGGCTTCAAAAACATTGAATTCAGGAATTCCTCTGGCCGATCCTCGAATATGGCTTTGGTCATCATTTTCGTAGGTTCCAATGAATACTGGAACGCCATATCGTTCAATTAATCGGGAGGCGACAATGCCAATTACGCCATGATGCCAATCGGGTTGTACTAGTAATAAAACCCGAGCGTTTTTAGCATCAATTTCACTGTTTTCATAGTATTGCACGGCTTCATATTCAATTTGTTCACAAAGCTGTTGACGTTGTTTGTTGACGGCTTCGCATTGCATTGCGCGTTCTAATGCCATACCTTCGTCATCAGTAGTCAACAATTCAATTACTGTGACGGGATCGCCAATGCGCCCGATCGCATTAATCCGAGGTCCAAGGCGAAATCCGATCGCATCAGGTTTAATATTTTTGTCACCGACTACGCCAGAAATTTGCATTAGTGCTTGGATTCCGGGGATTTGCGAATGGGGCAGTAGATGCAGCCCTCGGCGTACCCACCGACGATTCACCCCGCGCAATGGTGCGAGATCTGCGATCGTTCCTAGGGTAAATAATTCTAGTAACATATCGCGTAAATCTTGACCGCGCCCTAATGCTTCGGCCAGACATAGTGCCAAAATGTATGCAACGCCCACGCCTGCCATGGTGTAGTAGGGCGAAGATGGATCAATTAATTTGGGATTGAGAATTGCATTGGCGGGCGGTATTTGGGGGGGGATGTCGTGGTGATCGGTGATGATGACGGTGAGGCCGAGTTTACGGGCTAGGGCGATCGGTTGGTATGCGGCAATGCCATTGTCAACGGTAATTACAACGCGAATCCCTTCAGCGTGGAAGTCCTCAATAATGCGTTCATTCAGACCATACCCTTCGCTCATGCGGCTGGGAATGGCGTATTCAACGATGGCTCCGAGCGATCGTAATGATCGTAATAATAGTGCTGTGCTGGTCATTCCATCTGCGTCGTAGTCACCACAAATTGCGATCGGTTCGCCATTCTGAATTGCTTGTACTAGTATTTCTAAACTTAAGGCTAAATCTGGAAAGTCG
>JANXNM010000416.1 GCA_025354065.1 Synechococcales cyanobacterium 340R_concoct_173_sub
GTCGATCGATCGGGTCTTTAATTAGGCAATTGCGCGTTCTAGCAATTGAGTCATGAGGGTGGTTCTCTACGATCGGTCCTAATCTATCATCATAATGCTTCTACAATTCGACTGATGACCAATCTTAGGTGAAGGGCGATCGCGGCTTATTGCACACGTCTAGGTTTGCGATCGACAAAGCCTAATGTTTCTGAATCCTAAGCTGCTTTGATGCGGGTAGGGAGGCGATGATCTCCGGTCGATCGCAGCCAATCCCGCTTGAACTTGATGACAGCTGAGTTACCACTAGTGCTACTGGCAGCAGGAACTCCTATGGCAAGCTTCGATCGCGTACGATAGTGATATCCATTGCGCCTTGAGAGAAGACAAAATGCAATTGCATGGGCGTTTAATCCAAGAGACTGAGGGTTTGTCAGAACCTCTACTGGAAGAAGTATTGATTTTCTTGCAGGGTTTAAAAAGACGATCACCTCAAGATCACCAAATCATTATCGATCGTGAAGCACTCTTAGATCGAGTGGAGTATCTTGAGACGGTTTTAGGAATTCAAAAGGGATTAGAGTCATTCGATGGTCTACGACCGACCGGAGGTCATCGGGGTGAGGGAATTCCGGTAGATAAAGCATTCGAGAGTTTACGTCAGAAATTCAATATTCCGTCTCGGTCATGATGTATCAAGTTACGGTTCAGCCAGAGGCATTTCAGGAAATCGAGCAGAATGACCGATCGCCCTCCTCAATTCCCGATCGGAGTTCTCAAAGCTCGGTCGATCGCAGCAAACTCAAATTGAATTGGAAGGGGAGACGGCGGAGTTGCCGTTAGTGCCGTTGGTGGCGGAAACGCGATCGATGTTGATTGATTTTTTTAGTGAACATATTTTTAGTGAGACGCGATTCCCTTTTCGGGAGGCGATGCCAACGATGTTGGGTGATCTCGATCGGGCTTTACCTCAAACGGAATTAGTGACTAAAACCTATCGATTGAAGAAGCTGTTGGAGTTGTTGGATTGTTTAAAGAGTGAGACTTACCAATATCTTCAACGAGAGTGATTCTAGCCTTCTCACGTCTCCGATCGCTCCAGTGTTTTAGATCGATCGCCCCTTTCTCAATTCATCATTCTTAATTCTCAATTCACCCTCCGATCTCCTCCCGTAGCAATCGCAAATTCTTTTGCACCACTTTAGTATTCGGATGCTCATGCCCTAGAAGTTCTTCAAAGAGAGAAACTGCGGATTCATCCAACGGCAACGCCCGATCGGTTTAATGTTCTACATTTGTTCTTCTTGAATTAGCAACGTAATGCGATGTGTTCCAGGGGTGATGTTGGGTGGAAGCTGAAGCGTGGTAGTGCCGTCTTCTGCAATGGTCGCGATGAGTTCTACTGTTTTGATTTGAACGACATGAGCGGGACCATCGGTGGTTTCGATCGTGACGGTGCGGTTAAGGCGATCGCGATAGGGATTTCCACGAGTTGCGCGACTAAAGTCGTAGTCTTCGAGCATTTCGCTATCCATTTGTTTGGGTTCTGTCGCCATGATTATAATCCTTTTTCATACAGTCGTTTTTCGGCAGATGTCGCAGGTCGAGCGCTAATGATCCGGATGTTGTCATTACGATCGCAGTGAATGACGAGTAGAAGACGTTTGACGATCGATTGACCAATGATGATAAACCGAGCTTCG
>JANXNM010000419.1 GCA_025354065.1 Synechococcales cyanobacterium 340R_concoct_173_sub
GGTGGTGAAGCCGATCGTGCAGGAGATTCATCAGACGATCGTGAAGATTGATGATGATAGTTTGATGATTCAGCAGAATTCGGGTGGGACAAACTACATGACGAAGACTGGACCGAATAATACGAATTTCTTTGGTGGAGAGCACAAGCATTCTTAAGGGCGTTGTCGTCTTGTTGTGTGAATCAGTCCTTTTAACTTTCCTGAATCCTCATGACCCAATCAAATGCTGGCGGAACGAATTACCAAGTTCAGACGAGCGAGAATAATAAAAACTTCTACGGTGGAGAACATACGCACAACTATCCTCCAACGCCGGATGCGATGCTAGGGGTGCCGCAGAATTTGCCGATCGATACACTCGAAAGTTTTGTGGGTTCATTAAATTGGGTTAAAAAGCGTGCCCGATCATTGTATGGACTTTCACCATCACAAGAGGATCAACTAGTTAGAGCAATTAATCAGGCTAGGGGAGAACCCATTTTGGATTTTTATCCCATTGAAATTGATGTATTAGAATTAGCGACCCACTATGTTTTTTATTGTCTTCAAGATCGCCCATCTCGCAGATTCAAGAAAATGTCGGGAAAAGAGTACATACGTAAACTTACTGACTTATTTCAGAAAGGTCAAAATATTCGAGTTGGGAAGGAAAAATTAAGTATCCTTGTCAGAGAATCGGAAAATCGCCTTAAGGTTAAAGAAGACCTATCGAAAATAATTGAGAAATTTGAGGTCTACAATGAAGTTTGATGAGAAACGAAGTTCGGAAAGGATTTTAGAATATTTCAAGTTACTACATGAAAACAAAGGTAAGACACCAGAAGAGGTGAGAGAAAGATTTCGCCAAGAACTACAGCCTATTGAAGAAGAACTGCAAACAGTTGAGCATCTAATAACTGAAAATAGCAGATTTCTCTTGTCTGATCGGAAAGAAGTAGATCATGTCAGGTTAAATATATCTAATTCAGAAGAAACTATATTATCTATTGGAAAAGACATAATTGCAGCTCGAAATAAAGTATCTGAATGTAGAGAAAGCTTGTCGAAAAACCGTTTTAAGACATCTGATACGTCAACGAACAAAAATGCCTCAACATTAGACTTAATGGGAATTCTGGCTCAATTATTTCTCAGTATCCGTAAAGATTTCAGATCACTTTTTCTCGATATTTGGCAGGCAATTATTACGCTAAGAATCTCCATTTTAGCTCAGTATTTTCTGTCTCTCCTGATATTAATTATTTTTGCTAATCAATTTAATTCTTATACTAATGCGATATTTCCCTTGATACTCATAGCTCTATACTTATGCTATAGGCTATTTAATATTTTGAAGAGAATCAATAAGAATAAGCAATCTTTTCTTGAAAAAATAGAAATTCTTCAGAAAGAAGCTTGTCGCCAAATGCAAACATTAGAATCTTATATTAATGACCTTGAAAAACGTAATGAAGTCCAAGAAAGATATCTAGCCCAGCAAAAGATCCAGGAGAAAGAATTAGATGCTCGAATTCAATCAATTGACAATGATCTAATAAGTCTAAAACAGAAGCGGGAAAGATTAATAGAGTCCCAGCAAAATAAGTATGGCGAAATCGAAAATTATAAATCCCAGCTAGAAGAATTACGGCATCTAGATAAACTAACTGAAAATTGGCTCGAACAAGAAATTGAAGGGCAAATCGACAAAGCAATGAGAAAGTTACATTTGCATGATGGGAGTGACTATATTGGTGAACGTGGAGCACTGAAAATTGATCCAATTCGATCGTTAATTGGTTGTACATCAAGAACATTGCCTAATCAATTAGTTAATAATAAAGACGAAGATCAAGATGAAGATACTCCACGACGGAAAGAAATTCTGGCACGCTATGCTGATGACGCGAAAAGCGAAGATGATTACAGTGGTAAACGAAGAAGGTATGGACTGTACGAATTTACAGTGTTTTTCCTGAGTTCAGACTTTTTCAATTACTATAAATGCTATTACAATTTCGTCCGAGGTAAACCTATTGATGAAGAATACAGTGAGTATCTCTATGACAGTATTGTTTTCACAAAAGTTCAAGAAAAGTCGTCAATTAGCATTCAAGGTTCCAATCAAATACAAGTTTCTAGTCAACGCTTAACTATTTCAACAAATGATGGGAAAATAATTAGCCTTCAAATTAATAAGTCTCGCGGGGACCAAAAGCTTTCATCTAAACTTGAGAAAATTGATGAGGCAGCAACTGCAATTAGACGAATGCTACGGCAAAGAGAACTCTCTAGGGACACTTGAGATCATGGGTAGAGGAAATTGCGAATAAGGAAATGAGAGAGGGGGAATGGGAATGTACGACCGGTGGGAGTTTCAAGTCGGTTAACGATATTATGATCGCCCTTCACCTAAGATTGGTCATCAGTCGAATTGTAGAAGCATTATGATGATAGATTAGGACCGATCGTAGAGAACCACCCTCATGACTCAATTGCTAGAACGCGCAATTGCCTAATTAAAGACCCGATCGATCGAC
>JANXNM010000451.1 GCA_025354065.1 Synechococcales cyanobacterium 340R_concoct_173_sub
AGATCTTGTTTACGCAATTGACGAATGCCACCGACTGCGATCGTGGGTTTGAGCAATCCTAATTGTGACGCTAGTCCTGATTCTTGAGCCGCTTGGGAGATAAAGGTGAATGATGTTTTGCTAATGGCTCCACCAAAAGCTCCAAACATGGGACGCATATGGACAGGCTGAGGCGTAGGAATGCTGGCATTGGGATCGCCCATTTGTGCATAGGCAATCATTCCGCCTTTGACTACGATCTGAGGTTTCACTCCAAAAAATGCAGGTTTCCATAGACAAATATCAGCAATCTTCCCTTCTTCGATCGACCCAACATGATTAGCAATTCCATGGGTGATAGCGGGATTGATTGTGTACTTTGCAATGTAGCGTTTGGCCCGGAAGTTGTCATTTTGAGAACTATCGGGAGAGAGCGGTCCGCGTTGAACTTTCATTTTGTGCGCGGTTTGCCAAGTGCGAATAATCACTTCACCGACGCGGCCCATGGCTTGAGAATCCGACGAAATCATACTGAATGCGCCGAGATCGTGGAGAATGTCTTCAGCGGCGATCGTTTCCCGTCTGATTCTTGATTCTGCAAATGCCACATCTTCTGGAATGCTGGGATCCAAATGATGACAAACCATAAGCATATCTAAATGTTCATCTAATGTATTCACCGTATAGGGTCGGGTGGGATTGGTCGAGGATGGTAAAACATTCGCGAGACCACACACTTTAATAATGTCTGGCGCATGTCCACCGCCTGCACCTTCGGTATGATACGTATGAATAACGCGATCTTTGAATGCAGAAATAGTATCCTCGACAAATCCCGATTCATTCAAAGTGTCGCTATGAATTGCAACCTGTACATCAAATTGGTCAGCAACGGTTAAGGCCATATCGATCGTTGCAGGCGTGGTGCCCCAATCTTCATGGAGTTTAAGACCGATCGCCCCAGCCTGAATTTGTTCTTCGAGGGCTTGGGGTTGGCTGCTGTTGCCTTTGCCGAGAAAGCCGAGATTTATGGGGAATGCGTCGGCGGATTGCAGCATTCGGTACATATTCCAGGGTCCAGGCGTACAAGTCGTAGCATTGGTTCCCGTAGCAGGTCCGGTACCGCCACCGATCATCGTGGTAATGCCAGAGGCAATAGCAGTTTCGATTTGTTGGGGACAAATGAAATGAATGTGGGTGTCGATGCCGCCTGCCGTGACGATCATGCCTTCTCCGGCTAATACTTCGGTGCCGGGACCAATGATGATGTTAACGTTATCTTGAATGTAGGGATTACCAGCTTTACCAATTTTGTAAATGTGTCCGTCTCTAATACCAATATCTGCTTTGACAATGCCCCACCAATCCAAAATCAATGCATTCGTAATAACTAAATCTACGGACCCATCTGCGTTTGAAATGGGTGATTGTCCCATACCATCACGAATCACTTTGCCGCCGCCAAACTTCACTTCATCGCCGTAGGTCGTCAAGTCTCGTTCAACCTCAATGATGAGTTCAGTGTCAGCAAGACGGACCCGATCGCCCACAGTCGGACCATAGGTTTCAGCATAAGCGCGGCGATCCATTGGGAAACTCATAACCGATGACTCCAGCGATGTGATGTGATAAACCGACGTTGTTGAACCATTAATCTAATGCGCCTTCAACTTTTGCATTAAACCCGTAAACTCGACGTTCTCCAACTAACGGAACGAGCTTAATTACCTTCTCATCTCCAGGTTCAAAGCGAACTGCCGTCCCCGCTGGAATATCCAATCGTTGACCTCGCGAGGCGGCTCGATCGAA
>JANXNM010000457.1 GCA_025354065.1 Synechococcales cyanobacterium 340R_concoct_173_sub
TTATTCGCTCGTCAGGGCTACCACATCACCTGTAGCAAAACCAGTCAACGATTTGGCTCCATGACTGAGGCGGGTGGCTTGCATCGTATGGAGAAGCCGTTGTGAGTTGGAGGGTGAGATTGAGCAAGGGATCCAGTCAAGTCTTGACCCGATTTCCTGGGTTGATGGCGTTGCTCGGCGGAATGCTAATGGCCCTGGGTCCGGCTCCATTAAATTTATGGATCGTGGCGTGGGTGGCGATCGTTCCGCTTTGGTGGCTGGCGATCGAAGGCCGATCGCCTGTCAAATCAGGAATTCTCTGGGGAATTGCATATCACGGAATTTCGTTGTTTTGGATTACGGGATTGCATCCGTTAATGTGGATGGACCCGGCCAATATCACCTACGTCCATAGCGTGGCGATCGTTGCTGTGATTTGGGGATTTATTACCCTTTTTGGTGCCGTTTGCGTCGGATTGTGGGCGGGCGCGATAGCTTGGATGACGAAACGCCGAATTAATCCGATCATTCGGGTGTTGAGTGCGGCGGCGTTGTGGGGCACGATCGAACAGCTTCGGTCTTATTCGGCATTGGACTGGACGGGCATTGCTTACACTCAAAGTCCAGGAAACTTAGCAATTTTGCATCTGGGTCAAATTTCTGGGAATGCCTTGATTGCGGCGACGATCGTGGCGGTGAATGGTGCAATAGCGGAATCTTGGCGATCGGATGAGCGATCGGGCTTTTCCCGACTAACGACCCGATTTACAGATCTACTGCCTGCGATCGGGCTGTTCACAATGGCCCATCTAATTGGCTGGGGAATCTCCCTTGCTGCGTCTCCAAGTCAAGGCAATCCAATCCGCATCGGCACAGTTCAGGGCAACATTGGAACCCGGACTCAATTTTCGGAGGCAGGGGTACGGCAAGGGTTCAAAAACTACAGCGGCGGATACGAAACCCTGGTAGCACGCGGCGCACAAATGGTGCTGTTTCCTGAAGGTTCTTTTCCTATGAGATGGGCCGATTACCCGAATAATCCCATGGCCCAAAAAATACAAGCGCTCAAAGTCCCCGTAGCGTTAGGAGCCTCTGGACTGAGGGCCGATCGGCGGATGACGCAAGCGATGTTTATGGTGGACGATCGCGGCAAAATCATGAGCCAATACGACAAAGTAAAAGTTGTTCCCTTGGGCGAAGCATTGCCGTTTGAGGAAGTTCTGGGCAACTTCATTCGCCGAATTTTCCCTATTCAAGATTCTTTGGTTCCTGGTCAACCCGACCAAATTTTTAAAACGCCCTTCGGTCAAGCTGGCATAGGAATTTGCTATGAATCTGCCTTCCCGGAGATTTTTCGCCGTCAAGTCCAGCAGGGCGCAACCTTTCTAATGACGGCTTCCAACCTAGATCCCTACGGCACCGTCCTAATGGCGCAACAAGAAGCCCATGACACCATGCGCGCTATTGAAAGCGATCGGCCCCTGATTCGGGTGACCAATACAGGCTATTCCGGCTTAATTGAATCCACAGGCCAAACAAAATGGAGATCGCAACCTAATCGCTACGACCTCCACATAAGCGAGCTATATCCTCGCACTAGTCAGACTCTTTATGTTCGCTATGGCAACTGGATTACGCCACTGCTATTGGGTTTGAGCTTTGTCTTGAGCCTAAGTCCGATCGGCATTATTACCCGACAAAAATAAGCCCTAGCAAAACGATCGCTGAATAAACTCAAAATTCCTACACTCGACCGCGTAGCAGTTGGGCCATCTCGTTCTGTTTCGTTGCCATTTCCAGCGCCACTTCTTCAGTGATACGGCCTTCTTCATACAACTTGAATAACGACTGGTTCATCGTACACATTCCATCAAACCCACAGCGCGAAATCACAGCTTCAACCTCGTCCAATTGGTCACGTCGAATGTAATCCTTAATCGCGTCAGTGTTTAGCAAAATGTCATGAAACGCTGCTCGCTTGCCATCCGTGGTTCGACATAATCCTTGGGCAATCACACAAACCAATGACTCCGAAAGTGCCATCCGCATTGCGGGTTGTTCCTCAGGTTGAAACAATCCCAACACACGCTCAATCGTCTTAACCGCACTATTGGTATGCAAAGTTCCCATGACCAAGTGTCCGGTTTGGGCCGCTTTGAGTGCGGTACTGACGGTTTCTTTATCTCGCATTTCCCCCACGAGAATGCAGTCAGGATCTTCCCGCAGTGCGGCCTTCAGGGCATTGTCAAACTTCAGCGTATT
>JANXNM010000461.1 GCA_025354065.1 Synechococcales cyanobacterium 340R_concoct_173_sub
GAAGGCATCCGAACTTTAAGGTTTTATAGCCCTCCCGATATTGGGCACACGATCGAATTTAGAGGCCATCTGTGGCAAGTCACGGGCGTTTATCACGAGTGTCAAATCAAAGGCTCACCAAATCCCGATCGATTGCCAACTATCCTTACAAAATATTTAGGAGAGGTTTAAGCTCAAGTTCCAATAAAACAAAACCCCGATCGTCTTCAGTGGCGATCGGGATTTTCCGTGTGAGCCTTTGACGTTATTCCACGTTAGTCCACGTTATTCGACGTTATTTGACGTTATTTGACGTTATTTGACGTTATTTGACTTTAACCGAATTCGACGATAGATGGTCCGACGATTCAGCCGTAGTTCAGTCGCGATCGCATCAATGCTTGCCCCTGATCGTAGCCGGGACTCAATCAGCGAACTAGGTACCCAGCGACCAACGACGACCCGATCGCCGCCGAAATAGTAACAAAGCATTTCAGCCCGATCGCCTAATTCTGCGATCGGGTGAGACTCATCTAATCGTTCTGGAATTCGGATCCTCTGGCCGATAAAACGAACGGCCAAGAATAGGGACACCTCATCGCCACAAAGACTTGCAATCCGATCGAGCAGCTTCATTCTTTGTCCACTATATTTGGGTTTGAACTTATTCTTTTTATAGTACCCCTACACTAGCTTAATCTTTTCCATGCGGCCAATATTGCCACGAGCCAATAGATTTTGCTTGATTTCAATGCTTCTCCATCAAAATTCTTGGATTCCTTTAATTGCAGTGCAAGAAATCCCGCAATACGAATAGCAACCTTATCTGAATCTCTGCCACTCACCGGGAGAAAGCAAAAGTACTCATCAAAAAACGAACTACGGGGAATCCCACTATTTTTTCGCATGATGCCCATCTCTAATCGATGGGTGGGAAGCCGCGCAGCCGAAGGGATAATCTTATCCCAATCAGATATAAGATCCTGACCAACAGTATCGAGGCGATCGCCCAATTGAGTTTTCCAAAGAACGTTTTTGTGTACGAAACTGCGTAATTCTCTGCCTCGTTCAACTCCATTGGGAATGGCATCGCCATTGGGAATTGGTTTGATCCGGAAAACATAAACATAGGGGCACCTCTGACCTACAGGAACTTTAGGCGAAACCCAACCGTAGATAGAATCGAACTCTTTACAATCGGATTTGCTCCTATTTTGCCATCGCTTACGCCACTTTTTCCAACACTTCATTATTTCCTCAGAATCCGATCGAGGAGTTTACCGACCGTCGCATCAGCATTTTTATTAAAAACTAGAAAAACACAAACAGAACCAGCAACGATCACCTCAATTGTTAACACACGAGTCTCGACGCTCAAAACCCCATCACTAGACCATTTGGGGCTGATAGTAGCAAACCCGATCGTGATAAGAAATACTAAAAAGATGGTGAGCGATCGAAGAGTATTCGTGTTTCGTTTTACGATCGGTTTGAGCTTTGCCGCAGCCGCTTCCAAATGTTCCAATCTTTTTTCGCAATCTATCAATCGTTGGTCATCGTCGGCGGCCATGAGGCTCCTAGTGTGGCAGATTAGCCAAGTTTACCCGAGAATCTTTTAGGATGCACCATTTTAAAGATCGATCGTTTTTTAAAACCCCGACACAGATTTAAGAAACGATCTTTTATTCACAACCACCTAAACCATTTTACATCTCTCCTTCCATTCAAGGAATTCTATTCGCATTACGATCGGCCACGCTGGCTCCCATGACGTAATCGTGCATAATCCCGCCTCGACCATTATAAAAGGCACGATCGGACCTACCTCCGGGGCATGAGATAGAGTGATATGAGGAACTGTACCTATAAAAGGGATATCTGAGGGGAGCGATAGCAGTAGGCACTCAGCAGATTCCCCGATCGCATATCCCGTGATAGTGGCCGTAAACTCAAACCCGAGGCAGCCTTCTACATCTGCACGATCGACTCCACAAGCCATTGTGCAATGAATGTGGGGGATGGTCGAGAATTTTTGATCATTAGACTCCACCCACGCCGTCGGGACTGCCCATAGAATTCCTTTCATTTCCGGGTCCCCTCAAGAAATATCGTGGTATCAGTTTTCATTTGTGAAATCGGATTATGATTGATAATCAAATCGTAAATATGCCCGACTAAATTATCGTTTGCATATCTTTTTCTTTTAATGCCGATCGAGGTCTTTGCACCATCAATAGACTTGCTGAAGCCATAGTCAAAGATCTCTCCATACTTGATGAATAGGATTAAATGATTCATATCCGGTTGAGGGGGTTTAGCAATGATTGATCCATACTCTGTATCGATCGACAATCTGACAACAGCAGAGCTTTTCTGCCGAGGCACTCTAACAAGAGTTGCAACGATCGGACCCTTCTGAAGCATTGACGTTGTGTTTTTAACTTCCTTGGCATTTGATGCGGCTATTAATTTGGCTTTAGCTATAAGCACCGAGTCTTTTTCTCCAGTTTTTTTAGCGAGGGCAAGAACTTGTTCGGGATCATATTTAATAATCAGATCATACACATGAGGAGTTGCATTCTCGTGCGTATTTTTCCTCTTGCCGACAAGAGGTTTAATTCCATCATTGGACGTGCTTAAAAACTGATCAACGATCGTTCCATCCTCAACAAATAGGGTTAAATGTTTAGCGTCAAGCTGAGGGCACTTGATTCTAATCAGGCCGTACTCTGTTTCGATCATCAATCCGGTTATTGGCTTAGTTCCAATCCTGATGATCGTTGCAACGATCGTGCCTTTTCTAATCGTTTCGGGTGCGGGTTTCGGGGGTTTAGTCCTCTTAGTCCTCTTAGTCCTCTTAGGCTTTGGGGCGACTTTAGCCTGAATCACGTACTGCTGATAAGTGTATATTGTCTTAATTCTGGAACTTGCTACCGCTATTGATTCAGATCTAATCAGCCTTGCAATGTCTTGTAGCAAAGGCTTTGGCTGCATACTAAACCATGCCAACGGATCGGCACAAGGCAGCACAGATAGAGTCTTTTCAAGCTCAATTCTAGTAATCACAAGCATTTTTCTAATCTCCTGATTTTGAAGTGATTGATTCGGAATTGATCGTAATCTTCATGTCCCACGAGCAATCCTCGTAGACAATTCGGACCCAATTAATACCAGCCATTTCAAAAATGGCGATCGCATATTTCTCTAAATTCTTGATATCAACTTCCCCAGGGAAGAAGTCAATCGCCATCATCCAAACAATTTGCTTATCGGATTTAAAGACATGATAAATAGAATGATCCATCATGATTTGGGTTATGCGGCCCATACAGCCAATCGATCGCTTATGAAATTCACCATGTAGGTCGGTAAATTTGTAAGCGTGTTTACCGATCGCGGACTTCAGAGATTCTTGCAATTTAGCGTTCTCCATTTAATCGTTCTCCTATGTCTACTATTCCGAACCTGAATTTTATTTGAATCTGATTAGCGATTTGTGGAGTTTCTAAACCTCGCTTCATTGCATAAAATAAATTTCTGAAGAATGGGGCACGATCGGCATTAGATAAATGCTCAATCATGGGATAGTTCGCGGCTTTGAGCCAATCACGCAAACGATCGATCGGATCTTCACCCGTGATCATTTCGTAACTCTCCCGAAGTACATCAATCCGCTCTAGCCATACCCCAATATCTTCAGTTGAATCGATCGCAAGATGTTTGGCGATCGGGATTAGGTTACTCAATCGGACCTCCTAGCCTTGAGAGAGCGTCTTCTAATTGCCTGATCGATCGGTTGCGAACTACGTCGATCGGTTTAGCCTTGAATTCTGCGATCGCCGCCATCAATTGATGTCGGCGGCGGGTGCGCTCAATTTCGATCGATTCTGTTAATTGAAATCTCATATTAAAAATCCTCCGAATCTTCTTCTTGATATTCAAATTCAAGGGATTCTTCCAGGAATTCTGGCACCCCTGGAAGAGCCATCACTTCAGATTCAACAGCGCGGGTGATAGTTGTTGCAAGAGCTTTTAATGCCGGGGTGCTGGCCAATGACCAATCGGGATCTTGGCCATTGGCAATGCACCATTTGTAAATCCGATCGATCGCTGAAAGTTTTGTCCCATTCAATATTTCAGCTTTGAATGTTTCTTCATAATCTTCGATCGTCTTCTGAATCAATTTTATATTCCAATCCCGGACGGCAATCTCGTAATCTTCGAGTAATTGGGATGGGGATAGGGCGATCGGCTGCGGGCCTTTATTTTTCGGGGCGATCGGTCGATTTGAGCAATCGATTCTTGCGGCAACGTAATCAATCATTTCCTGGTTCATCTTCAAAACTCCGTAACGCTTACAAATTCAACCTCAACAATCGCGCCAGGGCGATAGGGAGACTTGGTGCCAAAGATAAATTCACGCTCTTTAGCCAAAATATCCATCTGATCTCTGGATAGATATTTGGGGAACCGCGATCGGCATCGACTGGAGGCAGACATCATATCTTTTAGGTATTGGGGACATGGTGAACTTGCGACTTCGGCAAAGGGGAGTGCCGTGGGTTTGGCCGATCGGGCAAGGATTAAGTTGCGAATTGCTCTCAGTTCGGCAGGCTTGGGAAATTTCTCCATTGTCGCTCGGGCCTCAAAAAAAGCTTCGGTGAGTTCGGTGTTGGAGAAGTTTTTAACGGTGTCGTAATAAAGATCCACAACCTCAGGATCTACGCGGATTCCTAGCATCAAGGCAGTGCGATCGTACTCGCTTCTAAAATGATTGAAATTCAACATTCAAGGTACTCACTGTTTCAAATTGGGCAGGGTATTTCGCTCGATATTCAGCCAATTCTTCAGGCTCAAATTCCTCAGGATGCCGATTCATCCGATTGACAACGGCCTGTTCGCCCGCTCGCTTGTCTTTTCCTCTTTGAATCTCGTGAAAGCTCTTCGGCTCTTGCATCTGCTTCAATTTTTCGGCGACCGCCACGATCGCGGGGTTTTCCTGTAGCTCCATATATTTCTCGTAGTGCTGATGAATCTTGTTATTTGATAAGATATTTTCGATCGTGAGGAGCTTCGCTGATGCCCAATACTCATCTTCACGCATGTACTTCAGCGCCCCTACCAGGTACTCGATCGCCTTCTCGATCGAGCCGCACGATTCGGAAAACTTCAGAAGCGCCTTACAACGGGCCGGATTAGGGGGGATCCTTATCGATGCCCATAAAGTCGCTTTGTGTTCGTTCCAGGCGGCACAGAGTTGCGCTAAGTGGTCAGATTCGATCGCTTTCTTGCCCCGCGCCGCCGCCGGAACAGTTTTATTTTCAGATCGAGCGACGATCGGGGTGTGAATCGCTAGTGAGGATGAGCGATTTTCGATCGGCTCCGGTTCTTCTAAAATTTCACAGTCAAGAGCCTCATGGGTTGTTTTTTTGCGTGCGCGCTCTTTATCTTCTTCTCTGTATGTATTCTCTGTATGTATTCTCTGTATATTGAGGAACTGGTCAACTTGACCAGTTGCATTAGGGTCAACTTGACCAGATGCATTAGGGTCAACTTGACCAGATGCATTCTTCTTGTTTTCGCAGATTTCATCCAATCTTTCATAATCGATCGAATACCACTTGGTACGATCGCGTTTGTCGCTGTTGTGGTTGGCACTCAGTAAAACCCCAATGGTTTCCAAATTGAAAACCGTTCTTCTGATTGTTTTGTCAGACCAGAACGGGAAATTCTCATTCCATCCTGAATAGCTGTTGTAGGCCCACCATCTGCCATCAATGAATTTGTCCTGCTTGGCCGATTTTTTGTTGATCTCTAGCCAGTAATGAACCTGCTGTAGCACGATCGATTCATTGAGTCCTAGGGCGGTTGCTAAGGATGGGAAAACAAGCAATGGGTACTCATCTAGTAGTCTCATGCTGCGGCACTCATTTGTGGTTGTGGGTACGATTCTTTGACTAGCCGATCGTGGACGCGGATCAAGTCCACTTTGATCTGTGCCAACTGCGCGATCGGCTCACTGTCCGGTATCGACTCAGCTTGCATTCTGTCAAAAAACGCCTTCAACCCTGCTTGTATCGATCGCGGTTCATCGATATCAACCTCGATCTCGTAAAGATCGAAAGCGACTTGAGCCATGGCGCGGGCCGTCCGATCGTCTATAGTGATTTTCTTCATCTAAAATTTGGAAGGGATTTACTTAGTGTTTTTGTACTACTAGGCGATAGAGCAATTTTAGTCATGCTCAGGACGATCGCTACTCCATCAAATCGAGATGGGCAAAGCTGATTAAGTTAACGATCGACTGCCACTCTCGATCGAT
>JANXNM010000488.1 GCA_025354065.1 Synechococcales cyanobacterium 340R_concoct_173_sub
GCTTGTTAATCCCGACTTGCGGAGCCGCCAATCCAATTCCATCTTGGCTATACATCGTCTGCAACATTTGTCGTACAGTCTCCCGCAGTTCCTCATCAATTTTAGTGACACGTTTAGCAGGCTGACGCAACATCTTATCCCCCAACTGAACCACATCCAGCGGCGGGTTTTTCACTTTTTTCTTATCAATCACAATAGACGACGTAGTACTCATGGGTTCAATTCTCGGGGGCAATTCACGCAAATGGAATCCTTGTATTCTAGCGAAGTCTGCACCCCCATTACAAAATGCTCACCGAATCTGTCACTTATCACACTTGGTTTCAGCCTCAGGCAGATTTGATGGAGCAAGTCGCGCGCTTTCAGGTAGTGCCTTGCCCTTTACACAAAAGCACTACCCAGAATCTTTCCGATAACTTGACAATATAATTTGGCACTGGTGTTGACAGATGTTGACAGAAAATTGGCTGACAGATTGAAGTGATTTTAGGATCCTAATCCAAAGAAATTAGTAGAGCTACATCCGTACCATCTCACGGGGCTTCTCTATCACTGGAGCCGTCAGCGCTTCCTCAAGGGGCGATCGGCCCAACTGCTCTTCTAATACCAACATTACTTCCCGGCCAAAATCTGCCGAATTTCTGCGCCAGGCCTGAAGACAAACATCTCCAAAATAATCACCCATTTTACCTGGATTCCACAATAGCTTCATCGCATTCCAAGGCATTTGATTCATCGGATCATAATCCCGATTCAATACCCCAGTCTCAAACGCATAATCTTCCAAATGCGTATGTGGCTGAAGTCCAATGAAAAATATCGCAGGTTCTACTTTATCAACCCCAAAAATAGCCTCTAATTCTCGGTGATAGGCGATCGTTTGACGAATAGTTTCAAATGTTTCATCAATCACATTAAATGAATAATTCACCGAAACCATCGCATCAAATCCTGCCGCTTTCAAATCTCGACAATTTTGTAAAACAGTACGAAGATTGTAGCCCATACGCATCTTACGGACTAGC
>JANXNM010000559.1 GCA_025354065.1 Synechococcales cyanobacterium 340R_concoct_173_sub
GTTTTGGCAGATGCAGTGGTTGCCGATGATGCCTGCGATTTTTAGGGGAACGGGCATTTCGCATCTTGCGCAGTCGATGATTTCCCAGGTTCCGGTGAGGAGTTGGGCAAGGTCTATTTCGCTGTCTTCGAGGTGGGCGAGATGGGGGTTTGCGAGGATTTCCTGCCAGAGGGTTTCAAATTCGGGGCTGGGGCGATCGGTGTTGAGAGTGGGGGCGATCGTATGGGGGGTGTTGTTAATGATGATGCATTTGCCCAGTTGGAACCAGTGAGTGAGATAGTGGCGGAGTTCTTGATGGGTGGCCATGATGTTTTGTGGAGGAAGTAGTATTTCTATGGTATGGGCTGTAGAGGGTTGAGGAGGGGAAGAAAGTCTGTAGGTTTTTTAAGATTGGAAAATTGTTTGAGTCTTGATTTGGGACTTCTTATGAGTCTTATTTGAGAAGATATTTTGAGTGCGATTCGCAGAAATCCGCCTCATGGGGTAGGGAATAAAGTTAGCTACTTCTAGAGATGTTGAACTATCTTCTGTAGGCCCCATATCCGATCGGGCATTCCTAATATTCCCTGTTTTTTGGAGTTGGTTTGGCAGTTTCCTTGCAATCTCGATTTGTGCTTACCTGACGATGAAGACGAATTCGCCATTGTTGATGGCTCCGTTTGGTGCCACCAGTGTTTTGATTTTTGGCGCTCCTGATAGCCCATTGGCACAACCGCGTAATGTTATCGGCGGGAATATCTTAGGAGCATTTGTGAGTCTGACACTTCTGCACTTTTTTGGCGCGTCACCTCTAGTCCTTGGCATGGCAGTATCGGTAACGATCGGCATTACGCAACTTACCAGAACAGTGCATCCTCCCGCAGGTGCTGTTGCCTTAGTTGTGATGATGACCCAACCCGATTGGCAATTTTTGCTGAGACCAACTCTTGAGGGGTCAGTAATTTTAGTACTGTGCGCTGTCATCTTCAACAATTTAGCTGAAGAAAGAACCTATCCAAAACATTGGCTATAGTCGGGCGACACTAGGCCAAAAATCTCAATGTAGCAAGCGATCGCAGACTTCACATCTGATAAAGCCTCTTCGTAGGTGTTTCCTTGTCCAACAATCGCCCCTACAATACCGATCGGATAAGCAACGTATCCATCTGAATGTTTTTCAATGACAATCTTGAACTGTTTCATTGGTTCCTTAGTACTTGCAATATAAAAGTTCACTTAGGCTGGAAGGCTACATCAACGTTTTCATGAACCATTGGGCGGCGCTGATGTTGGATTCTTCGGTGAGGCGGTCGAGGGTTTGTTCGAGGAGTGCGATCGGAAGTCCGGTGAGATTGAGAGACGTTTCGATCGGTTGATATTTTCCGTTTTCTTGGAGACTAAAGGCGAGGACTTGCCGACCTTTGACGTTGATGACCCAATATTCAGGAATACCGAGGGCGGCGTAGAGTTGCTTCATTTCATCAAGGTCAACAGCGAGAGTTGTATCCGAGACTTCTCCGACGAGATCGGGAATACGCCATGTATTGAGATCAATACGCCGAGATTGGCCTTCCTTCCAAGTTGGGGCACCATCACCTAGGTACAGAATGAGGTCTGGGGCTGCGGCTTGGTATCCCGGTTTTTCTAAGAGGGCACCACCAAAGGTTTCTGCTTTTTGGTCTGGATGGAGAAGAAACCAGATCGTTAGAATTGCTGTGAATAAATCGTGAACTCTCGCA
>JANXNM010000570.1 GCA_025354065.1 Synechococcales cyanobacterium 340R_concoct_173_sub
ACGACTCTATATCCTCTATTGGGAAATTATCTGTAGTATTCATCGCCTGCTTCACATTTTCAAGGGCTAATATCCATTGTAAGTTAACCAAACTGTAGGGAAATGTCGGCCATTTGGAAATTATAGCGGAATCTCGATCGAGCTAATTGATACTCGCATTTGCTGGTGGCTGGTTGATAGTACGATCGTACTATCTTTCTAACGGTAAAGCTCAACGGCGGCAGATAACCTTTGAGGCTCCACCGAGATCTCTGTTCCGTTCGTTGCAGCGCAGTGTTAGCTTGCCGTTTGAGTAGAAGATGTTGAACAATTGAGAAATATATGATACACCGTTATCGAACTCCCTGTTACTCGTTCGTGTTCGCTAACCCATACATCAGGCATAGAAGATAGAACTTGAACTTTCTGTAAGAGTTGTGTGATACGCAAATCATTGTTTGAATCTCCATCAAAGCTTCGCTTCAATTCGGATTCCCAATAACTTGTAGGATCGCTTTGAACATACCCTACCATAGCTGCCTCCGGATATTGTGATGCGTACACCCCTTTGACAAAACATTGCAACCCGTCTCCACCTACATATTTGCCAATGGGAAAACCATTTTTTCGTAATCGCTTAGCCTCAAAAATATACTTGGGTCTTGGACAGCGATGACTACAAGTAATTACTAGATCTAGTCTGCGTCTTTTTTTACCCGTGCGCCCTTCAACAGCTATTGGCTTTTCTTGGTGGATATCATATCGACGGAACTTCTTGGGAATAGACGGATCATTTAGCCGTTCTTCTATTGCTTCGGCTATAAAGCCTGTTATCTCTTCTTCTTCGAGTTTACAATGAATTCCTGGTAGAGCATCCTCATACCCCCAAGCCAAAAGCTGATGAGCAATAGGGCGAAAACTAGAATCATAGTAGGAACTTAATACAAGTGAGTTGAGATATTCCGCTCCCATTACTGGACTACCTCACGTACTCTAGATATTGTAGAGAGAATTTCTGCAATAATATCATCTGAGTCATACAGAGCCTGTGTTCTAGTCCAGTCGATTAAACGTGGAGATTTGCAAATATAAACTCTCGACTCTTCAAAAATACGTAGATCTCGCTGTACGTATACCCATTGACTAAAACGTTGTTTTACTTGCTCCTGAATATGAGTAAGTAATGAAGATGATTCTCTCTGAGCTTTTTCAATATTTATGCCAATAGTGTTACCTGCAAAAATGAACTCTATCGAACATACGATCATATTTCTAGAGTAGGTTAATATAACTTTATGACGAAGCCCGCTTCCTTCAGTAAAGTCATCAAGTTCATCTCTTAAACATAAAGCATAGGCAAGCAAATCACCTTCTTGTGGTTGTTCACTTGCAGAAATAACTGCTTTTCCTTTATTCAACTTGATTCTTACTTGAGTAAAATCCCTAGCCATAATAGTGAGATCTTCAGGCAATTTGAGAATACTTTCAATTGAATCGTCAAGTCTATCTTGAAGAGAGTTTTCAGGAACCATATTTCTCTTTTCTAAGAGTTCTAACTCCTTTTGCAGAGAAGAAAGTTCAGAAATTTGCTTAGCCGACATAATGGGGATTGGAATACTTTTTATATCCTTTGGGCTAACTATATTACGATCGATACCCCACGATGAACTTTGAAAAAATAGATAGTAACTAAGAATGCTTGAATTGAGTAAAACCGAAATTGCACGTAAGTGATCAGCGCTATTCTCACTAGCAGAAATTCCAACTTTTGGATGAGGAATGACAAAATATTCATCACTATAAACACAATAGCCAGTGCTAATGATAATATGTGGTGCAGGTGCGATTTTAAGACCAGCTTTACCACTACGCTTGCGAATGTAAAGTTCCTCAATAGGAATCGCTTGCAAAGCATCATCTGGGATGGAGAAACGTCGTTGTGATTCAACCATCAAATCAGCATTGAACCGTTTACGTCCTTCCAAATCTGATACATACTCTCTACTATTGCTGTCTCCGTTAGTCCAAGCTGAACCATCACCCATCTGTAAGCCCTGACAGAGATGCCACCCTTTCTCTTGGATTAACTTCTCCAAATTAGTCCCAAATAATCTACGTATTCGTTTAAACGCCTTTTTATCTCTATAGCTGCCCCACAAGGCTAGTTTCCATACTAATAATTCACCACTCTCCGCATCTTCTGGATCTACTGTCTGTATCTCATTTGAATTAATAGTTATTGTCCAAGTTGGATTCTTTTGGTCACGTTTCCAAGGACGATTAGAAACTTGATTGACAACAAAGGGACCATAGTGAATAATTTCAGGCTTATCTATATCAAGTAAAGCCTTGCGATAAAGAATTGTTGCAGCAGGAGCTTCTCCTCTCCCACCGAAAAGTACGTAAGCCAAATTAGAAAAATTTGTAATTCTTGAAACCTCATGCTGCGTAAAAAACAGCTTTCGGTATTTTTCGGATTCATGATTAAACAAGCTTTTAGCATGGATAAGTAAACCTACATATCCATCTGGAGTTAGTAGATCAACTACTCGCCAGCTAAACGCTTCACAGACTCGATTCCCTGTAGCAGGTCTTTCCTCGATATTTCTTCTGATCCAAGAACGGGCTTTTTTCTCTATATCTTCCTCTCCATCTTTTGGAGGTTTCAATTCAGTCCAGGGGGGGTTACCTACAATCCAGTCAAACTTTTTATTCTGCTTCCAGAAATCTGACTCATCATCAAAAAAATCACATTCAAAAATTTGTATGTTGTGGAGTGCAGGAAACTTAAATTGTTTATTTCGATGCAAATCTGGAGGGTCGATATAATTTAGCAATGTCAGCATTAAGCTAAATTCAGCAACATAACAAGCCTCTCTATTTCGCTCTATTCCATAGATATTTTCAAGAATTTTTCTTAGCTCTGTGGGTGTCAGTCTATTATTTGAGCTTTGTGCTAACGCCAATTCAATTAATCTGCGATAAGCTAGAACCAGAAATATTCCAGAACCACAACATGGATCAAGAATTTTCATGCCACTCTGCAATTGCTTAGATTCCTCTAATTCACACAACAAGTAATCTGCTACAGGTTCAGGAGTGTAGACTGCACCAACTTTTTTACCTGTCCCTTGCGAATGTAGAAATTGTTCGTAGATGGAGGATAACGTTTCAACTGGAATATAAGAAAAGTCATAAGCTTCAAAGTCAAGATGCAACTGACCTGAAATAGGATCATCACCCTTAAATGTAGAAGCAACTAGAGCCACAATCTTATCGCTTAATGTTGCTTCAATATTAGAAGGCAAAGGGAAAATGGCACCATTAAAGCGATTTTCTAAAACCTCGGTTAAGTGAAGCAATCCGGCTAGAGTTGCATTCCGGCTTAGTACAATGTCTAGATTTATATTATTTTCTGCAAGCCATTCTTCTGAAAGAATTTTTCGATCATAAAGATACCGAATATAGACATATTTCCCAATCAACGCATGAATAATTGGTAAATCTAGTTCTCTGCCTTTCAGATCTTCTTCTAGTTTTTCAAGGTTATGAAGTAAGTGAGCATGTACTCCTTTTTCAGGAGTAACGTACTTCGATTGAGTTTCCCAAATCCTTCCAGAATCTATGGAATCAGCTCTAAAATCTGCAAGCTGATCACGGATACTTTCAAATGTTAGATCAATGACTTCTCTGATTTCTTTGACTAAACCCTTTTTCTCATTAGTTAGGGAAAAATCAAATCCAGTATAAACTCTAATTTCATTGGGAAGAAGAATGACTATGAAAGGCGCATTTCCTAGGTTCCATAGTCTCTGATGAATTTCCCTCGCTTCATCTCTTGTTTTAGCCTCAGCGACATATACAGCCGGACGAGGCGGAAGAATTTTCTGCTCTGGGGGACTAGTTTGAAAAACATATGCTCCTTGGACTCCTGCCTTCTTAGCTGCACGGAAAAGATGCTCAGTCAACAACTCCTGCGAAGGCTCGCTAGCAGCACGATAATTTTGTGACTGGGCATATCCAAGTTCATCTAAGAGTTGATCCAAGTTCAGAAAAACACTCCCAACATAGGCTAAAGTCTCTATAGTATAGATATTACAGCCTTTTAGTACAAAATCTTAAATTAAGTTACACCTAATAGCTTAGTAGATGGGATCTTCTCCCGGAAGATCATATCGATGAATTGTTGCTTTGCTGGGAGTTCTCTGGGTAATCTCTGCACCAACCAATATTTTGGACATATGCCCCAACCGAGGAGTGAAGGCAAGCTAACAATTCGTAGGTAGAAAATTTTCACCTATCTACCAAAATCAGGGGTGATAGGCAGAATGTTTCCAAATATCCTGTCATTATACGTAGAAATATTGAAACTGTCAGCCAAATCAGCCTTAAAAGGAAATTATTGCTGCTGCATTTTGTAACGATCGCCCCTCAGATCGCCCAATTACTCATCCCCACTTTCCATCCAGTCAAAATACCAAAACCCAGTGACAGAAAGAGTTCGATCGATTCTCCTGAACTCCCGATCGGCATCAGGGACATAGCCGCCCTATCTCAGCAAGCCATGTCCCTACGAAACTAGCCGATCGCCGCCAAAATATCAGATGCGTGAGTTTCAGTATTCACCGTCTCATACACCTGAGCAATCTTGCCAGACT
>JANXNM010000571.1 GCA_025354065.1 Synechococcales cyanobacterium 340R_concoct_173_sub
ACGACTCTATATCCTCTATTGGGAAATTATCTGTAGTATTCATCGCCTGCTTCACATTTTCAAGGGCTAATATCCATTGTAAGTTAACCAAACTGTAGGGAAATGTCGGCCATTTGGAAATTATAGCGGAATCTCGATCGACCTAATTGATACTCGCATTTGTTGAGGTTTAGTTGAGAATGCGATCGCGTTATCTTTCTGACGACCAAGCTCACTGGACGCAGATAATATTTGCAACTCAACCAAAGCTTTGCGGCGTTCCGATGAAGCGGCTTGTTATGCCGCTGATTACACAGCAATTTAACCATTAGATGTCAGCCACGCTTTGACAATTGCTTTCATGACTTTCATATACTTGTTGTCTAAAACAAACTCATCAATTGCTGTTTCTCCACCCTCTTTTAGCGCAGCAATCACACGTTGCCTGAAATCTGGTTTAGTAGCTATATTGACATAGGCTACTTGTTCAGCCTCGGTTGTTGCTGAATTCGTCTCCTCAAGCTGCTTCAGGAGGCGTTGAATTTCGGCAGCAGCTTCTGCGAGAGTCTGTTTCTGCTCCGATTGATGAATGTTTTGAATAGCTTGTTGACGTGAATTATCTTTGAGGGTGTTAGCTACGTTGCCTATATTTGCTTTCTGAAAATTATTAATGTAGTTTTCTGACATATTCCCTTGTACGTAAGTAATGTTGGTGGGGACGGATGGAATAGTTAAAGCAGGTTTCTCAATATGCGCTTTATGACGAGCAACAGTAAGGTAAATCTGATAATTCCAGACTTCCTGTTCCTCTGCTGAAAAAAGAGTGTAATCTCCTGGAGCATCTTTACCAGAGTCTTTCAACGGAATAATTACTACTGCATCCTCCTCTCGAAGGGAAAACTTATTTCTAAGATAGGCTTGCCACAATTCAACATCTTTCAGTGCTAAAGGTAAAGCGGGATAATCTGTATAAGGAAATGGATTTGGGATACCGGGACCTGCGGGAGTCCCCGAAATCTTATCTTGAAGCACCACTATCAAATATTTTGCGTTTATATGATAAGACTCGAAATTGAAGACTTGTAATAGTGGAAAGTTACGAAGATCTGATGGAAATTGTTTTCTTACAATATTTTCGATAGCTCCACAAATTCCAAACGCCCAATCTGCACTGATATGTTCTCGCATACAGATAATGTGTCCTCGCATACAAAAAAGAATTAAATCAGAAACTTGGCTTTGCATCACTTTGAATTATGTTGATACACATATCATAACTAATACTTCTTGATTGGCACAAATCATAGCAATACAACAAAAATGTTTCAATGAAAAAATAATTAAGTCTTAGCGCTGACATGCAACATTTAAATGACTGCCTCAAAGATCACTGAAGGCGGCATAACAAGTATATAGACTGAAATTTTCTGTATGAGTACCCTAGTTTTGGAGCTTAGACCAACTCTTTCCGTATAACTCCGATTTTTAGGATCTTAGACGGACAAACTCAGTATATTTCATGAGAAAGAATCTAGCTAGTCTGCCCAAGATCCCAAAACCAGGAATTAGACTGACTGAAGTCCGATCGCCCCCTAATCTCCTCTACTCCTGATCGGTATCAGGGACATAGCCGCCCTATCTCAGCAAACCATGTCCTTATGAAACTAGCCGATCGCCGCCAAAATATCAGACGCATGAGTTTCAGTATTCACCGTCTCATACACTTGAGCAATCTTGCCAGACTCAATCACATAGGTAACCCGTTTTGCATACTTCACCCCATTCCGATCGCCCGCAACATCGTAAGCCGTCACGATCGCGCCATCCACATCCGCCAACAATGGAAACGGCAAGGTGAATTTAGCGGTGAATGCTTGGTGTGAAGCCTCATCGTCCATGCTCACGCCGAAGACCGTAATGCCTTTGGTGGTGTATTGCGCATAATTGTCCCGAAAGCTACAGGCTTCCTTTGTGCAACCTGGCGTATCGTCTTTGGGATAAAAATACAGCACAACCGTTTTTCCGGCGTAGTCTGCAAGTTTGACGGTATTGCCCTGAGTGTCTTTGACGGTGAAATCAGGAGCTACTGCACCAATGGATAAAGCCATAAAAAATTCGTACTCAACGGGAAAAAGTTTTCTCCCTGATTATACCGTCCTCACAGAACCCCGTTTGCCGATCGCAGGCTCGGACAATCCTGTATTCTGGGGAAAGAATCAGTCATTGCAATCATTAATACTCCCCATGATTCAAATCCCACCCATTTTCCAGCGCCTTCAAGCCCAAATCAGCGCGATCGCAGTTCTAGCCGTTTTGTTGTTACAGATCTGTCTGCCCGCGAACGCCACGAATATTTACGATGTTCCTGACTTTGAAGAAAATGCCCACGTCGTAGATCAAGCCGAAGTCCTGAGCCGCGCCACTGAAGGAACTATTAATTCGACGTTTCG